>NZ_JAUBUI010000197.1:0-2030 GCF_036705385.1 Microcoleus sp. B3-A4
CTATTGACAGGATGCTCTTTTATATCTTGCCCTTAAAGTCAAGTACAATTTATACCAAATTAGATGAGCTTACCCTGTTTTTTTACCTGGCCCTTTCTTGCTAGTTTGGCAGATAAAAAAGCTATTAAAATCCAACACAGTTACTTCTCAATTAGTGAAAACTTTAGATCCTGATGAATTAGCTATACTCCTGTCTAATGTACTTTACGCCGTCTGGGTGCTTTTTGGATTAGTAATTTTGATTTCATTATCATTCAAAGTCTCAAACCTACAATGGTGGGTTGTTACTGCTAGTGTATTTATAGGACTTTTAGCAATAAGAATTATTTGGTATGACCAAATTATTAACGATACTCGCTGCGTCAAATTATATGATGACTTCACCAATGCTATAAACGCTCAAGAGGCAGAGGAGCGTAAGTTTATTGAGAACATTTGTGGCTTATACAATAAACTCAGAAATAGCGAAAACGCATCTAAAGTTAACAGACTTCTAGAGCGCATCCAAATAAAAGATAAAGAAGAGTACAGAAGGCTTGAACTAGAAAGCCAAGAGAACTTACAAGCCCTTGAAGCAAGTGTAGCTTATGCTCAAACTAATGATGCACAAATGCGCCAAAAGCTCATAAATGAAACTGAGCTTGAGTATATGGCATCTAAATATCAAATCACAGGTGAGGGAATGTACGCGCAGGCACATCAAATAACTTTGGCAATGATTAGAAGTGAAGAGACTGTTCTAAAAGCACTTGCAGATGCCGTGGTAGGCGATGAGAAAGCGAACCGTGATATGTTGCGTTATATCCAACAGGAACTTGCAATATTAGGCGGTTTGAAAGGTGACTTAGGAAAAGATGGACGTGGCGCTTACGCTAAAGCGAATTTTAACGAAAAACTTCACGATCTTATGAAGACACGCTCTAAAAGATATGGGAGTACAGAACGATGATTGATTACATTGAAATTGAACTTTCTAATGGCGAAATCGTCCCTTTTTTCTCCTACCCTTTGGATGGAGCATTTGACTGCCTTGAGGGTAAGCTAGTTAATGAGGATTTGTGTAATGCTTTAAAAGACCCGGCTAACTATAGGAACCTCCATTCAGATAAAGGTGTAATCTTTCTTGGATTTGCCTCGGATAGACCTGATGAACTTTACAGGTTTCCCGTGTGGCTGCCTGCTGATTTAATTACGAATCACATTTTAATTGGTGGAGCCATTGAAAGTGGTAAAACGACTCTAAGTTACAGGCTAATAGCTGGCGCACTAGAGAATTTTGGAACAGTCGTTATCGGTGAGGCAAAGAGTGGTAGAAATGGTTATGCTGAAGGTGCAGCCTTTACAAATTTAGCTTTGTATTTGCATAAGAGAAGCAACAGACCTGTATATCGCTGGCCTAGAGGTAACTGTTGGTTTAATCCTCTGCCTTATTTAAAGGATAAATCCGATAGAGAGGGTTTTTTACAAGCAATCCGTCGGCTAATTCAAGCAGGGGGTGATATGCAGTTGTATATTGACAACGCTGTTGAAATTGCCACTCTGCTGATTGAGTATATGCAGATTGCTAGACTGCGGATAGCTATCATTGAGCTTATGCAGAAGAAGGATACACAGATAAAATTAAAAATGACAAAATATCTGAAAAATTGCACGCTGAGAACTTTAGTTCATTTACTAAGGTATCCTACGGGAGTAGAAGAAGACCTTACTACATTTATTAAGACTATGGAGTTAGTAAATGGACTAAAGTGCGAAGAAATAGAGGATATTCATAAGTTTAAATATATCAAGCATAAACTTGACATATCAAATTTTTTTAAAATGATGAAAGATGAGTATATTGGAACTCGTCACGGTCTCAATAGGCTAGCTAGTGAAATAGAAAAAGACGAAGATGTACTGTATTACAGTGAACCGCATAATCAAGATCGTGATGGTCAGCCACTTGGCGAATTACAGCGGTTCCCGCTGTTATGAGGTACAGTAGCAGCAATGAGTAAACCAATTTTTTAAATGTTTAGGGTTCATTA
>NZ_JAUBUI010000198.1:0-2008 GCF_036705385.1 Microcoleus sp. B3-A4
ATCCTCGAATGCAGGAACCTCGCTCTGTCTTGAAATCTAAACGGAGGGCGTGATTGAGACTTTTTCAGTGCCATTGCGTTATAGTTGACTAACTCCGGGGTAATAGTTTCCCCAAAATGAAATGGGCTTTTTGTACCGCCACGACAGGCGTATTCCCATTCAGCTTCACTCAGGAGGCGATATTTTTTCCCGGTTTTTTGCGAGAGTTTGCTACAGAATTCGACTGCCATATCCCACGATACTTTTTCTACAGGAAGTTTTTCACCTTGAAACCACGATGGGTTATTTCCCATCACTGCTTGCCACTGTGCTTGGGTGATGGGGTATTTGCCTGCAAAAAAAGCGGTTACTGTTACTTGATGCTGCGGATTTTCATCATATATTTTACCTTTTTCGGTTGCTGGCGAACCCATAATAAATGTACCGCCGGGAATATGAACCATTTCCAGCACAACTGGATCCCCTAAGTCTTCGCGCAAGAAGTGAGCATAATCACGGCGGCGACTGTTTTCTTTTCCTTCAGCATCCACTGTGATCACATCAAAGTCAAAAATAGGCGAATATTTTTGGAACTTCTCTTTTATATTTGGTTCCTCTCTCTCCTTCAGCACCGAATATGCAGCCAACTTCACCTTTATTGATTCATCCTGCAATGCCGAAATTATCAAGTCTAAACCAGCTTCTCCATATTTCAACGCTTCATACAGTGCGGTGATTCTGACTTCGACACGAGATGAAGCTAACCGACTCTTAACACCAGGAATGCCGCCTAAGACAGTCGCACCAAATGGCACTTGAGATGGAGCACTGAGTACGGCATCGTATTCTCTGGGTTGATTTTGGTTTTCTGTCATTATGTTACTTCCTAAGATACAAACTTAGACAGCCAATTGAGCAAGTTCAATTCGTGGAGAATGATTTGTCTGGCTTCAGCAATTTTATCCCTGGCTTCATGCCAATAATCCGGCGTAGCTACAACCTCTTTAATAAATTCTACTCCTTTCTCATCCAAACTCGGCAGCCGCAGAAAACTCCCTGTCGGCAACAATTTATCCGCCGCCGAACCGCCGTAATAAATTGGCAAACACCAAGCTAATAAAGCATCCCAAAGCTTCTCGCTGACATACCAATCGTTTTCGGCATAATTTTCAATAGCTAAGTTGTAATAGTATGGTGCGACAGCGTGCCATTTATTGTTGACAGTGCCGTTCCCGCTCGCCCAAGTTGGCAAGTTTCGCCCGTAAAGGTCAAAATCTAATTCTTGTGATTGCAGCAATTTGAGAAAATCTAATCGGCGTCGGTGATTGGCGGTGCGACTAACACCTGAAGTAATCCAAGAACAGGATTTAGTTTTCGGCGGCGCAGCCATTTCATCGAGTTCTCGAAACGAGTTAGAGTGATACCAAATCGCGGGCATATAATTGGGGTTTGGTGCGAAGTCGTCTGGCCCGGAAACGTAACCGCAATAAAGTTTGGCTTGTTCGTAGTTCGCTTTGGTAATTTCAATTGCTTCTGGTAATGGCGGCTCGCGGATCAGGTAAATTATGCGTTCCTTGGGGACACCGCGAAAACTTTTTTGAATGTCGTTTTCTTGGTTTTGATGCCTGTAGCGACGTATTTTATCGACCCACGATTGCTTTTTGGGCGGTTGGGGAAAGTCGAATTGATACATGAGTAAAAAGTCGGGTTCTGGGTGATTTGCTAGCATTTGAATGTTACGCCAGTTGCCGAAGTTGTGGGGGGTTTGTTGCCACAGCCAGTCGCTTTGGTTCATGCCGGGGTAGGTGGTGATTCTGCCGATGATTTTTGGGTTCATAAGTTGATATTTTCCGTGTTGTATTTTAGTCCGCCAGTCCGCCAGTCATTCATTCCGCTATTCGGCTACCTCGCTAATCCGACAGTCCGCCAGGGGTTGAAAACCCCTGTCTCAAAGCAAAAGTCCTCCTAAGAAACTTAATCTAACTGCGGAGTTTTAGCAATTAGCTCAAACCCAAAAGACTCCGCAGTT
>NZ_JAUBUI010000199.1:0-2007 GCF_036705385.1 Microcoleus sp. B3-A4
TTTGACATTTTACATAATTCTTGCATAGGACTGTTGCAAGTATTTATACTCATTGCATAATTGAGATGCTCCCAAAACCTCTTACCAAGATACAAGTTAACAACTGTAATTAAAAACCGCTAGTCAGGTGATTTTATCCCCTCCAATTGGAGAGGGCTATTAGAGGGTTTATCAAAGTGAGACTGACCCCTACCCAACTCTAACTTAATTTAATTGGTTTGTATAAATTTTGGCTTGGGAGGCGATCGCAGTGGAAGGACGATTAAACGTCTAACCGCGATGGCTGGTTAACAAGAGAGCGAGCTTTTGAACGCTCGCTACCCAAGTGCGATGGAAAAGTTGCGGCAATTGATGCCTGTGCTGCCACAAAAGCCGCCACAACAGCAGGAGCAATGTGAGCAATCGGCACAGTCGAATATCGGGTAAAAATCAAGTGCCTTGATACCTAAGATTCCCCATTCATAAGGGTGCAGTGTTTTTATTTGTGTAGGTAAAAGTCAGGTTTGTGATCACAAAAACATTGCTTGCTACTGAGAGAGAACAGCCAAAAGCAGCCTCAACAGGTCAAGACACGAACAGCACAAAAAAGCAGTAATTTGGCATAAAATTGCAGGCATTTGCAGGATATTTACAGGCATTTGCAGGTAAAGTGCAGCCCCTGCAAATGCCTGTAATCTCACTGATTTTATACTGCAAACGCCTGACTTTATACTGCAAATCCCTCATTTTAACGCTCCACAACATTAGCTATTTTTTAGCGTTTTTAACAAAACCTAAATTGATTTAATAGTCAAGTTGTGGCTTGGGAAGTTGAATTAAAAATCAAATTTCAGAAGTGCGAAAAAATTGGCAGCGTAGCCGCCGTTATGTCAGCCTTGACAGTCGCATAAATTGCTGTTGTCGGACTCGCGCTTTGCAATCGGCTAAACTGTTGTTGTCTCATAAAGCTTGACAGTCGGATAAAAATTTACCCCCTGACGCGGTTTACAACAGTCGGTCGGTTTACAGCAGTCGCTCGACTCCCACCTATTAATGGCGGTTATAATTCACCACCTGATTAATACAGGCAGCAATCTCTAGGCGTAAAGAGGGATCGCTGATATATTCCAACAAAAAATAGTTCGCCGTGCCTGTCCCATACCTTACCGCTCTTGAGGCATTTGGGCTTCAGTCGCGACTCGCTCCGTCGGAACTGATTCTATATCAATAAGGTTTGAACTGCGGGTAAGCAATATGCTCAATATTGATGGGGGGATATTTTTTGTCAGCACGTAAAAGCCCGGTTTGTGATCACAAAACCATTGCTTGCTACCGAGAGAGGACAACCATAACCAGCCTCAAAAAACAAAGGCACGAACAGCACAAAAAAGCAGCAATTTGAGCGAATAATTCAGGCGTTTGCTGGATATTTTCCGATACAATCAGAGAGAATGTAGTCCCAAAAAAAGCCTAAATTATACCTATTTTTATACGGCATTTGCCTAACTTCATACGGCACTTGCCTGACTTTAGCGCTCCACAACAATTAGTAATTTTTTAGCGTTTTTAACAAAAACTGGATTGATTTAATAGTCAAGTTATGGTATCTAAATAGAATTAAAAATCAAGTTTCCGAAGAGCGAAAAAATTGGCAGCGTAGCAGCCGTTATGTCAGCCTTAACAGTTGCATAAATTGCTGTTGTCGGGCGCGCACTTTGCAATCGGCTAAACTGTTGGTATGAAGGCAGGTTAAGAGCAGACCCTAATACGGTGTCTTAAGGGCGAGAGCGTCTGTGATCGTTGCAATGCCGATCAAGGAAATCCTATTTCCCTGCCTGGGGCTTGTAACCGTTGCAACTTCATCAGGATACGGCAATTTCCCGATTCGCCTTCGCCGACAATCAAAAGTTTGGCTTAGTTGAGTTCTATCGTTGGAATTGCGGGTTTGGAAGTAAGTAGGTCGGCGGGAAAAATCACCAGTATGTAACAAAACATTAAGTAGGGTGACGGGACTTAAATTTAATACGT
>NZ_JAUBUI010000066.1:0-34533 GCF_036705385.1 Microcoleus sp. B3-A4
AGGTTAAAGATAATCTACAATTATAACTTGGTGGAATCGATACATAAAAATCTATCTTTAGTTGAGTTTGAATATATCGCTCGCTCCTGTTCTTAGTTGGCGATCGATTATTCAGCAAACCCTACTTATAAAGTTTGAAGTATCAGTTTTAGGGTAAATTAATGCTTTTTTACATATAGCAATCAGCAGAGGTTAACCGCCTGTCATTGAGATTACATATAGCAATCAGCAGAGGTTAACCGCCTGTCATTGGGAAGTTTCGAGGTTTTCGGATGTCCTAACCGCCTTGGCGGTTGCTATAACAAAGCCGGAAGAACCGATTTTATAAATGATCTATGTTAATAGATAAAATCGACGTGCACCATATTTGCTTAAGTATACTGGATTAATAAGGGTTACAGAGTGATATCCACAATCTTCAAAGAGTTTAATTAATGATTTCTCTGTATGCCAGAACGACTTCTGATTTCCAAGAGAAGCCATGGGATTATTGGCTTCCAAAAACTCAATTCCTTGATAGCTAAGACGCTCAACCAAAGAGCTATTACTACGCTCACTTAATGCTGAGGTGGCTAAATTTGCATCATGAAATTGAGTATCTATAACAACTGTATGAGCTTTATTACATTTTTGAAGAAGGCTAATTTGATCTTCTACATCAAAGTGATACAATAACCCGAGTATAAGCACAATATCAAAATTTGACACATCAAATTCCCGAACGTCAGATTGGATAAATTTAATTGAACCAAGTTCATCTTTGCTAGGAACTCGTACATCTCGTCCGTCAACAGCAGTAACGTTAAATCCTACATCACGGGCAATTTTCGCAAACAAGCAAGGACCAGCACCCAAGTCTGCAAGCTTCCCAGACTTAACATCAAGTAGATTATCGAGTAAGTAACGAAACGTTTTAACGCGATGATTCCCTGCGTTATCGGATTTTATATTAACTTGAACATGAGTAGTATTGATCATAAAACCTCGTAAAGTCTAGTTATTTTAATGTGGCTGGAGCAATTATACAGTAATTTTGAATAAATTCTTGTAGCTCTGGCCTCCTACATTTTTCTGGATTGTTCATCATTTTCTCCTCTTTTTTTTGTGGCGATCACGCGAAGCCCACCCTGCTGTGCATGATCGCCTTTTTTATATTAGAGTATCATATTTTTCACACTGCTATGACTCCATCAATTAACTGTTGTTTTTTTACAGCTTTCTAGTGACAAACGTTATTAGCTTCTGCAATTCTGGTTGTTGATTAGTTAGCTTAAACAATTCAACTTCATAACCAATACTTTGTAAATTATCTACTATATCTAACCCAAAGTCCGTGTAAACTAGACAAGGATTTCCTCGGCCATCCGTGTGATATCTGGGTTCCAAAATATAGACATCTTCTTTTCCAGAGACATCTACTCTGTAAACTGTTTTCTTAGGTAATGGTTCTTGAACGGGAATCGAAAAAATGTGGTAACCTCCTACTTTTAAAACTCGCAGAATTTCCTGAAAAGCAACCCAAGGATGTCTAATATGTTCAAAAATATCTGAAGTTATAATTAAATCAAATTGATTACTATCATAGGTTAATTGTTCCAAAGACTGACATTGAATATTATCTTTGTATCCGCCCAAAGGTAGATTTTGCCAGTAAAATGAAGTGGTATAATACTTTAAACTTTCCTGGAAAAAATTTCTAAAGCCTCCTGTGATGCCAGGCTCATATATATTCAAGCTTTTAAATTCATCTTCTTGACAAAGTTCTACTATGGAGGAGGAATTATTTTTACTAAATTTATTAATAATTGCTTCAGCTTGACCCTGATATCTTAATGAAGATTTACACTTTTGACATTTGTATCCTTCGCGTAAAGATTTGTGTTTTTTTTCAAAAACTTGAAAATAACCACAAACTTTACATCTATCTTCATACCCATATTCTTGTATATATTCAATCAACAGTTCATCCAAGTGTGAACCAAAACGCATCTTCCAATTGTTGGTAGCTATGTAGTTATTGGAAACATGAACAGGTGGACGTTCTTGAGCCAAAGTTTGAGCGACCATAGTGATAAATTCCTCGTGATTTGATGCTATGTGTACTATCTCGTTGGTGGTGCGGTCAATATTACTAATATTTGTCGAAACTACGGGTACATTCAGAGAAATATAAACAAACACTTTAAGTGGATTCATATTCTTTGTGAGTTCGGTGTTTAAGTGAGGAACAATACCAACATCAAATCGAGAAACCCATGCACCAACTTCGTCATAAGGAACAACACCAGGCATCACAATATTGTCATGTTTTTGAAGATTCAATACTGAAGGATTTGCATGTGTAGAACCCAGTAATACAATTTGGCTGTCGTAAAATTTTTGAGCCAATTTATCAATTAGATTAATATCGATCTTTGATTCTAAGTTGCCAACGTAGCCAATTGTCTTACCTGAAAAATTGCAAAATTTTTCAAAGAGTTCTGAATTTTTTGGTTTTACTATAGATATCATACTATCACAACCATTAGGTACTAAGCGAATTTTACCAGGAAAAAAGTCCTGCATTGATAGAGAAACTGATTCACAGTTAGCAAATGCCATGTCGGCTAATCCAAGGATTTCCCGATAATTGCTTGTTAGTCGTGATTTTTCTTGATCGGATAATCCAGGCCAAGAACGATGGTCGTCAATAATATCAACAACCACTTTCGTAGGGCGAAACTTTCGTACAAGATCGGGTGCAAAATAGTTTTTCGGATAAATCCAGAAAATTGACCAATTAGTATTAATATCTTCTCGTTTAAAGACTTCCTGTAAGTAAAGAAAATAATCTTCATTAAAAGTGGATTCAGATTGATTTTGAGTCTCATGAAACTTATACTTGTCAGGCGGATATACAAAGACATTATAAGAAATTTTATCCGTATCCTTTTTTCCTAGGACTTTTTCATAAGTCCTAATATAAATCAATCTATCTTGATTTTGTTTGCTTCTTGACTGCTGCTTTTTAAGTAACTCCAACTCAGAAATAGGTGCATCAAAAACAATTATTTTTCTGATATCTGATCGTGAAGCAAGATATTTTATAAGCATATCATGGCGACGGCCATAAATATCAGTATCATTCTGTTTCCAAAACATCACAATATCAACTCCTCTACAGCTTTGCTGCTTTGATACCTCTACTGATTGTGAACCTAGAACCTTGTTGATAGTATTAATAATAAGCTTCGTGTCAGGAACAGCAGACCATGGTTTGCTTTTTAAGCTACGCTGAATAATGTTTTCCATTTTTTTTGCAGCAGCATCATAGCTATAGTGCTTTAGAAAATGACTTCGCGAGTAATTTTTCCACCGCTGAACTCGAATGGGATTTTTAATTATGCGTTCTAAAGAAGCAGGAATATCATCCATATCTATCAGTTCTGCAACCCCATACTCAACCATTTCGAGGAGGGGTGGAGTATGACTGACGAGCAGTGGAATTCCCATAGATATAGCATCGATTGCCTTGGCAGGTAGCTGATAATTAGAAATAGCGTGTCCTTCCTCTTGGGGCAAACAGATAACATCAGCTATGGATAAGATCTCAGGAATCCTGCTAAACGGTTGATTGGGCAAACAAATAATACGATTTGATGCTAGAGAATTGAGTTTTACAGCAATACTATAATCAGGTATAGAACCAACGATCAAGAGCCGAAAGTCTTGATCGGAAATTTGATGGATCGCTTGAGCAAGTTTAACAACTCCCTTATGCAGACGCGGTGTCCCTAAAAATAGTACAACCTTGACATCAAGGGGTATGCCATACCGATGACGCACCTCACGACTATCATACAGATTAGGATTAAAAATATTTTCATCGCGCACATGCGGAATTATTGTCCCACCGAACTCACATTGCAAAGCCATATTAGAAACTATTATTTCATCCGCTGTCCGACAAAGATTTTGTGCCAAACGTGTCCAAAGCTCTCCGTAGGGTTCTATCTCTTTAGCTGCGCTACCTTCAGGTCTTGCTTCCAGATCGGAAAGAGTTAGTTCGGTTTGAGTTGTAAAAAACGATAATTCATGGTCATCAATATCAACAATTAGTGGACAGTTCCATCGCTCCTTAATCATTAACCCCAATTCAACTGAAGGGAAACGAGCCTTGCAAGCAATGACAACATCTGGATGAATTCGCTCGGCAATTCGTTTTAAACTCGTATGAAACTCAGGCAGATTTGAACCTGGCAGAGTGATTACAGGTAATTTTTCATGACGTACTGGTTCCCAAATATCATCTCCATAGCGAGGAAATTGAAAGCCAACGAGTACAGTGTGGCGTACAACACGTTGAACTACTTCCGCGAGCATATACGAGCGACCCAAAGGATTGTGGCCTACATCCCAAGTAATAATGAGTACGGTAATAGGTAACTTGCTTGGAGGAGTAGCACCTATTTCTAACATATTTGCTACCGAATCTCGCACCGAATTTATACTATTCCTAAAATTCGCCGACTTATTGACATTCCAACTCAACTTCGTCTCAAACAACTCCTGACTCAAAGACCCCATCCTTTGCGCTTTTTTACTCTCTCCCAATTTCTCCATATCTTGACCCAACCGATGGTCGGCTAGACCAACATCTGAGCCATCATCAGCCGTCATCATCTCTACCGTTGTATGATGATCATCCCAAAACCTTGACCAAACCGACCCAACCGCAGAGAAGCCAGCCAATAACAAATTCAACTCATCCGAGAGCACCCCAACCCCGCCGCGAACCCCATCCACAACCCCCGCCAACCGAGGCCCATTCACCCCAAACCCAAACTCCGCCGCCAATAACTCCCGACCGCGAACCCGTAGTTTATCGCATTCCGCCTCATCTGATAATACCCGACCCAAAACCTCAGCCAAATCCCCCTCACCCACGGGAACCACAGCCCCCGACTCAATCACATCAGCCACCGCCGCCGTTTTCGACAACAACACCACCAACCCCATTCCCAAAGCATCTGACAACTTCGCCGGAATTTGGAACCGGGACACCTCAGAACCCACATCCTGCAACAGTACACAAACATCACCCACCGCCACCACATCCGGGATAGACTCAAAGGGCTGATTCCCCACAAACACATAGTCCACCCCAGCGATCGCCTGCAACTCCTCTTTTAACTTCCCATCCCGGAAATCCCCAATAATCGCAAACACCACATCCTTGCGCCCCAAACTCGCCAAAGCACGAGCCGTCGCCACCAGACCCTTATACTCCTTCGGCGTACCAAAAAACAGCACCACCCGCTTATCCTGAGCAATACCAAACCGTTCCCGACTGCGGTGCTTCAGGTCAGCCGAAGGCACAAACCGCCCCTCATCCCGTGCATGACGAATCACCACCCCGCCATAACGCTTTTGTAGAGCCACATTCGCCACCGTCACCCCATCAAAAGCCCTAGCCAGACCCACAGCAAGGCGAGTCCACTTACCACCATCCCAATCCCGAAAAGGCGGTAACTTACCCTCAGACTCCAACAACGCCGCCAAATCCAGGGGTTCCGATGCCTTAACAAACGTCAACTCCTCATCATCAATATCCACAATCACCCGCGCATCCCAGAGCAGCTTATATAAAAGCCCCAAAATAATATTCGGCATCCGAGGCTTAGACAAATGCACCACCTCATAGGGATGCGTCAAAACCAAAGCCAGCGCCTGCTCAACAAACCGTCCCTCATCCTCAACCCGTATCGTATGACAAGGAATCTCCGTCCCCCGAATCGGCTCCCACACCTGCCCCCCATACTTAGGAAACAGACAGCCAATCAACTCCACCTCAGCAAAACCCCCATACAACTGCGCCAAAGTATAGGCACGTCCCGCAGCATTATGGGACAACTCCCAACCACAGACCCCCACCCGCAAGCGATCCTTCCCCGCATCCGATGCCATCACCAATCGCCCCTGACGATGACCCTTCGGATCAATCTCAATGGCTAGATCACCCAGCTTTTGAGCCTCCTCAAGTCGTCCTACCTGTTGTAACGCTTGACGTAACCCCCAATGTGACCAAGCTGCACCCGGTTTTAACTTTACTGCCCGCCTATAGGCTTCAACGGCTTCTTCCCAACGCCCCAACTTCCCCAAGGTTTCCCCCAAATTCTGATAAGACAGATAGGAATTAGGATTCTGCTCGATCGCCAGTCGATAAGCCACCACCGCCTCTTCTAACTTTCCCTCTCTTAACAGTTGATTGGCTTGCTGAAAGGCTGTCACCGTCATGGGTTTTATACTCTAAAAAAATAAGGGTTGCTAGTCTGGGCTTTAAACGTCAAACCTCGTATCACAAATTCCACATTGAAACCGACAGGGGCGATTGGCAGCAGGACGATTAACCCACTCAAAAGTTCCCAGTTTCTACCGATTTAGCTGTTCCCGGTTGAGCAAATCTGTCTTCACAGTCTGCACAAACACTTTAGAGCGCTCCAAATCAGCTTGAATCCTTTGTAATTTTAACTGTATGCCATCTACCCCTGACTCCGCATCCTGTTGAGGCAGGGGAACCTCCACAGTAGAGGATTCAGAGCCTAATTTAACCGTTACTTCTGCCATCTTAGCAAGACTTTGATCCCGCAAAATCGAATATACAGTTAACTGGTCGTGCGGATCAATCACTCTGCTCAAGTCTAATGTTGCCTGAAACCCACTAATTCCTGCTTCTGAAGCTTGGGGATAAGTTTGGACCACATCAGGACGAGGAACATTCACCGGAATAGTTTTCAGCACTCTCCCCTGATGAATCACTTCAACCGCGATCGCGGGAGACATTTTCCCCAGAACCCAACCCCGAAACTCAACGGCTCCAACATCAGTTTGAGTTCCTGTTTCTGGTGCATCGAGATTAAACGCTAGTAACCCTTGAGATTCTGCTAGGGGGACACTAAGCACTTCTACAATGTCAATCATTTTTTTCATTTCAGATTGCTGAATCCTGAGTTAATTGGTTCCTTAAGCGTAGGGCCGATGATTCCAGAGAGACGGAGGGTTTTACTGTTCAGTTGACACCAATGGGGGATGCCAGAGGGAGCGAGACTTTAGTACAAACGAGAGAGACAGAGGGCTTTAGACTTAAGTTTACACCCTAAACTCATGGGGATGTTCCTAATGACTCGGCCGCCAATTCTTGTCCTCCAATCTGATACCGCTGTCTTGACAAGCTCTGGTTAAATGGGGGCTGTAGTAAGGGTCATTCTCAATATATTTTTGCCAGCGGCTTTCGATCACCTTCGATTCCTTCCTCAGCCGCTCTTTCTTTTCAGGCGAGTCTTCGTAACCCCGGCTTTTAGATTCGTGGTGGTAGAGAACTACATGAGGCAGGTAAATATTTCGGTACCCTTTCTCTAGCATTTTCAAGCACAAATCCACATCATTGTACGCCACTGTTAGTTCTTCGTCAAACCCCCCAATACTCTCAAATACTTCGCGGCGACACATTAAACACGCAGCAGTTACCGCTGAAACATTATTCATGCCTACCACATTCCCGAAATACCCTGGTATGGAGCGAGGCATATGATAATAGCTGTGACCGGCAACTCCGCCGCCGAGTCCCATGACCACTCCCGCGTGCTGGATTTTGTTATCTGAGTATATCAACAAATTGCCCACAGCCCCGATCGAGCTTCTCTGAGCTTGTTCAACCATCCCGTCAATCCAATCGGGAGTAATTACCTCTGTATCGTTATTCAAGAACAGCAAGTAATCTCCCTCCGCTTTGCTAGCAGCGTAGTTGTTAATCTTAGAGAAATTGAACGGAATATCTAGGCGATAAGTTTTAAACCTCGCTGATTCCTTAGCCGTCCATTTAGCCAGAATTTCCGCCGTGTGTTTCTCTTGACTGCCGTTATCGATGACGATAACTTCGTAGTTGGGGTAGACACTCTTAGTAAAGATAGACTCCAAGCAATTGTCCAAAACATCGCCTAAATCCCGCGTCGGAATAATGATGCTGACCCGCTTGTAATCGGCAATTTTGTAGCGTGCAATAAAGTGTCCCAAAAAGTAGGGAACGCCTTCAATTTTCCCCGGTTCGCCCCGGCGTTCGATCGCCTCTTGCAAAGCTTTTTGCCCTGCCTCATAGGCATAGGGTTTAGCCTCTACACCGCCAGCCGCCGAACCTGCGTGCATTCTCCAGTGGTAAAGAATTTTAGGGATGTGAAATATTTTGTCAGTTTTTTCTGTAAACCTCAGAACCATATCGTAATCCTGAGCTCCTTCAAAACCCGGTCTAAAACCGCCGATTTCATTGATTAGCGATCGCCTGTAAGTTCCCAAATGGCAAGTGTACATCCGCGATAAAAATGAATCCGGACTCCATTCTGGCTTGAAGAAAGGGTTTATCAGTTCTTGATCCTGATAAATCTTGTCTTCATCTGAATAAATCATGTCCGCTTCCGGGTGGCGGTTCAGCAGCAGCACCACTTCATACAAAGCCTCTGGTGTCAGCGTATCGTCGTGGTCTAATAAAGATACAAATTCACCCGTCGCCAACTCCAAAGCAGAATTGGAACAGTTAGAAATGTGACCGTTTTTGGTTCTGTAAGCTACTTTGATCCGGCTATCTTTGGCTGCATATTCTTCCAAAACTTGCTTGACATGAGGCGCGGTTGATGCGTCATCCGCAATGCACAATTCCCAATAAGGATATATCTGATTGAGAACTGATTCTATTGCCTGCTGCAAATAATTTTCTGGCGTATTGTAAGCCGGCATGACAATGCTAATCAGCGGCTTGTAGTTAAAGATTTCTAATGTTTCCGCCATCTTCCGCAAGTCAGCTTCTCTGGGGCTGTTCTTAGCGCGCCACTTGGTGTAAGCTGGGTCTTGACCGAGGAATAGCGAATCTCGTAAGTTTTGATAATCCAAACCAAAAAGTTTCGGATCGAGTTTGCTTGCCGTCTGATACTCTTCCAAAGCTTCCGAAAGCTTATCTTGTTTAGCTAGAGTTTTCGCTAGATTGTAGTGAGACCAGCCAAAGTCAGGAGCAACCTCGATCGCTTTCCCATAAGCAGCAACAGCTTCATCAAGCCGACCTTCTTCTTGAAATACATCAGCTAAGTTGTGGTGCGCCCAAACAAAACTTGGATTCAGTTCTGCAGCTTTCTGATAGCTTTTAATAGACTCATCAACTTTACCGAGCCATTTCAGGACATCGCCTAAATTGTGGTGAGTTCCAAAGTAATTGGGATTAATTGAAATTGCTTTGCGGTAGGCGGCTACAGCCTCGGTCAATTTACCTTCTTCTTGCAGAGACGCCCCTAATTCGTGGTACTCCGCAGCTATCCCTGGGCTGTGTTCGATCGCATTTCCAGAGTGTCCGTGAACAGCGCGATCGCTCTTTTCCGCCCCCCTACTCACACCCTTTTTTTTTAACACCTCTTCTAACCGCCCAGAAATAGCCTTGTCATCAGGCCGAATCTGCAACGCCATTTGATAAAAGACGATCGCCCCATCCGACCAATTCTTCCGCACCAAAGCATCAGCCAACTCAACATAAAGGTCAGCATCATTCGACGCAATCTCCAACGCCTTGTGATACAACTGCACGTCATCAGGATTCTCCTGAATCGCCCGCCGGTACAAACGCATCGCCTCCTGCAAATCCCACTGCGATCGCATCCTCAAAGCATCAGCCAACTTTTGCGAAAGCCACGGCAAATCAGCCTGAATTTCCGCAGCCCGGCGGTAAGCGGCGATCGACTCATCCCACCGTTCCAGCTTCTCAAAAGCCGTTGCCATGTTGTAATAAGTCCACGGAAAATCCGGATTTAACTCGGCCGCGCGCCGATAAACATCGATCGCTTCCTCCCATCTTTCCATTTCTAGCAGCACGTCCCCTAATTTGCTCTGCGACCAGAAGAAATTCGGATTAACTTCGTTAGCACGCCGGTAGGCAACAACTGCCTCATCCCAACGTTCCAAATTCACTAGCGCTTCTGCTAAATTGTTGTGCGCCCAAAAATGATCAGGATGGAGTTCGATCGACCTTTTGTAAGCCGAAATGGCTTCGTCCCACCGTCCCAGTTTAATCAGCGCGTCTGCTAAATAGTTGTGCGACCAACTGAAATCTGGATTTAATTCTGTTGCTTTCCTATAAGCATTTACCGCCTCCTCCCACCGTTCCAACTTCAGCAACACATCTGCTAAATTGTTGTGAGACCAGCTAAAATCTGGATTTAATTGGATCGCCTTGCGGTAAGCATTTACAGCTTCCTCCCACCGTTCCAACTTAACCAGCGACTCAGCTAAATTGTTGTGCGACCAAGAAAGATCAGGATTGTTTCTAATGGCATTAGTGTAAGCTTCTACCGCCGCTTCCCACTGTTCTTGACCCTTAAGAATTTCCCCCAATTCGTGATAAGCTGCCCCCGCATTTGGGTTCAACTCAACCGCGCGCCGGTAACACTCAATTCCTTTATCTACCTTACCTTGCTCGATCAAAGTTTTGGCTAAATTCTCATGTTCCTCAGCGGTGCCGGATTTGGGGTCGATCGCAAATGCTCGATACCAAGCCTCAGCCGCCTCCTCCGACTTGCCTAACTGACTTAACAGTTTCGCAAAATTGCGGAAAGCACCTGCAAAATCCGGTTTCAGGGCGATCGCCTTTTCGTAAGCAGAAACCGCTTGCTGCCACTGTTCTTGCTGCCCGCAAATGCTGCCGTAATTAGCATATGCTTCGGCAAAATTTGGGTTAATTTCTATTGCTTTGACATAGCAACTTTTAGCTTCATCAATTTTGCCCCCAGCTTGTAGAGCGTTGCCCAGCATTTTGTAAAGCGGCGCTTCCGGCTTAATTTGCAGCGCCTTTTTGCAAGCTGCGATCGCCTGTTCCAATTTACCCTGAGCAAAATAGCCTTCTGCCAGTATTTTGTATGCTTCTGGATCTTCTATATTAATTGTAGAATTAACTGGCTGCTGCACTGGTTGCTGGACTGGCTGCTGCACTGGCTGCTTAACTGCGGTTGCTGCTGGCTGCTGCTTAACTGCACCGTTTTTGGCAGTGGCACCCGCTAAAGTTTGCTGTCCCTCGCTGCCATTTCTCGCATTAGCTGCGTTCAGTTCAATAGCTTTGCGATAATATGCTGTCGCTTCCTCTAACTTACCTTGTTTTTTTAGCGCTTCGCCCAAATTTTGGTAAGCAGTCGCCACATTAGGATTTAATTTTATGGCGCGATCGTAACAGGCGATCGCTTCGGGTAATTTTTCCTGCCGAAAAAAAGCGTCGCCCATATTCAAGTGTTCCCCAGGCGCTACTTTTTCCGGTTCCAAACTAAATGCTTGATACCAACACTGCTGCGCTTCTTCTGGTTTGCCAATTTGTCCGAATACTTTTGCTAAATTCCGGTAAACTCCTGCGAAATTCGGCTTAATCGCGATCGCCTTTTGATAAAATCCGATGGCTTCCTGCCATTTTTGCTGCTGCGCGCCAAGGCTGCCTAAATTCGCGTATACCTCCGCAAAATTCGGTTCTATTTCAATCGCTTTAGCGTACCAGTGCCGCGCCTCTTCCATCCTGCCTTGAGCTTGCAGCGCGTTGCCCAAAGTCTTGTAAGCTGGTGCAAAATTGGGGTGAATCTTCAAAGCTTGCTCGCACGATGCGATCGCTTCTTCTATTTTTCCTTGGGATAAGTATGTTTCTCCCTGTTGGTTAAATTGAACCGCTGTTGATTCTGTATTCACTGTTGATGGCATATGGGCGGCGGCTCCAGAGGCAGGAATTAAATAGGGTAGTCAAAACGTTTCACAATTATACTCGCGTTTGACACTAAGAGTAGCGGGCTTGTTCCCCCAATTCTTAATTTTTTTGACTCTCGGTGCTGGCGAGGAACCGGACTTCTCGGCTGATTTTTTGATTTTACGGCTAAATATGTAAGAATCAGTACGGTTTATGGCGGATTTGCGCGCCAGTCCAGACTTTTGTACCTTCCGGTCGATCGCCCGTTTTGTAAAAAAAAGTAAACACTGCCGATTCTTGCTTGTGGGATGCTTTCTTGTGGGCTTGGCAAGGGAACAGACCTAAAAAAATATTACAAGCAGCGCAAAATGTGCGATCAAACCCAGACGAGAATATCCTTTTTAGCAAAAAACGATCGCCCTTTTGGGAGAAAGCGATCGCCCTTTTTTTCAACCATTAGTTAACAACTCTTAGCAATTACTAATTAAGCTGCTGCGGCTGCGTCTTCTTCTGCGTCTTCGGCTTCAGAACCTGCTTGAATTCCCAGCACGGTAACAACCACCTGATCTGGTTCGCCGAGAGCTACCACTCCCGCAGGCAAAACTAATTCGTTAATGTGAAGCGCATCCCCAACCTTTAAATTAGAAATATCTACTTCTATGGATTCAGGAATGCTGTCAGGTTTGCACTTAACTGCTAGTTGCGTCAGCACTGTATCCAAGATGCCGCCTTCTAACTTGACGCCGACAGCTTCGCCGACAAAATTCAGCGACACTCCAACTTCCAGGCTGTCTTGAGTTGCCACGGAGAAAAAGCTCAGGTGGTAAGGATAGCCCTTCCAAGGATGAACTTGAACTTCCCGCAGTAAGGTTTTTCCGCTCCAAGAGAGGTCGGGAATGCTGAGGTCAATTAGGGTATTGTTGACTACGTGCTTTTTGAGCAGGTGTTCAACTGTTTTGGCTTTGATCGTAAGGGAAATAGATTCAGAGCCTTTGTGGCCGTAGAGGACGGCGGGAATCAATCCAGAGCGGCGGAGGGCGTTAGGTTTGCTGCCTTCTGCCCGCTTTTGACATTCTACTGCGAGTTCCATTTTATGACTTTCTGTTGATTGTTTTTACATTTTATCAAATTTATGCTACAGCGATCGAAGTTAATTAAATTCGCTGAATATTTGATAATAATTGGGAATTGGGAATTTGGCTATTCTCCGAATCTCGGTCTCTTCAACTCTCCCAATCTCCCGCTCAATCTTTCCCAATCTAAAATCTCAAACCTAAAATGCTTTGGCGGGATGGCCGTCTGCAGAAAGCAAAGCGCGTTTGGGGCCGTGAATCGGGTCTTCTACAATAATAGTTTGGTCGCGGCTGGCACCGAGAGAAACAATTGCGATCGGCACTTCCATCAAGTCTGCCAAAAACTTTAGATAATCCAATGCTTGCGGCGGTAAATCTTCCAAATTCCGGCACTCTTCCGTAGACTGTTTCCAACCGGGAACGGTTTCGTAAATAGGTTTGCAGCGAGTAAATATCCGGGAACTTTTCGGGAAATCAACACAGCGTTCGCCGTCAATTTCGTAAGCAACGCAAACTTTTATTTCTTCTAATTCATCCAACACATCTAGTTTGGTAATTGCCAGACAGTCAAGACCGTTGATGCGGACTGCGTAGCGGCCGATTACTGCGTCGAACCAACCGCAGCGGCGTTTTCTGCCCGTTGTCGTGCCGAATTCTGCACCTCTCTCGCCCAAAACTGCTCCTATTCCATCTACCATTTCGGTAGGGAAGGGGCCTTCTCCGACGCGGGTTGTATAAGCTTTTGCTACGCCAATTACGCGATCGATCGCTGTTGGGCCGACTCCGGTTCCCACACAAGCGCCGCCTGCGATGGGATTGCTCGAAGTAACGTAAGGATAAGTACCGTGGTCTAAGTCTAATAAAGTCCCTTGCGCGCCTTCAAACAGAATATTTTTCCGTTTGTGAAGTCCCTCATAAATCTTCAGGGAACTATCTACTACGTGCGGTCGCAAACGTTCCGCATAAACTCGATATTCATCAATTACATCTTGGGGATTTAAAGGCGGCAAATTGTAGAGTTTTTCGAGAAGGACATTTTTACAATTAATCGTCCATTCCAGTTGTTCTTGCAACCCTTCCAAGTCCATTAAATCGAGCATCCGAATGCCAGTACGTTCCGACTTGTCGGCGTAAGTAGGGCCGATGCCGCGTCCCGTCGTCCCGATTTTATAATTTCCCCGCTGCTCTTCCGATGCTACATCAAGTAATCGGTGATAGGGCATCGTGACGTGAGCCGTCTCCGAAATCATCAGCGAGGCCGTCGAAATATTTAGTGCCTCTAACTGATCTAATTCTTCTATTAAAACTTTAGGGTCTATGACCGTGCCGCAGCCGATGATACACTCTTTATCAGGGTAGAGAATCCCGGACGGAATTAAGTGCAGCTTGAAAGTCTGACCGTTGACTACCACGGTGTGACCCGCGTTGACGCCCCCTTGGTAGCGGACAACGATATCTGCGGATTTGCTGAGCAAATCGGTAATTTTGCCTTTTCCTTCATCGCCCCACTGGGCGCCGATCACAACTACGTTAGCCAAGGGTTTCTCGCGTTCAGTTCAGGTTGACACAATCTCCGATTATGTACGAATGCCTCCGAAATGTCAATCAATTTTAGATTTTAGATTTTGGATTTTAGATTTTAGAGGCTACGCCACGGATACATGGGTTCGCAGGTCGATCGGATACGCAAATGAGTGAGAGCCGAGCCACAGACGAGTCCGGGGGCAACAGACCCCATTGCTTTGGGTCAAATTAATTTTTGTTAAGATTGAGAAAATTGAGGCTTTTTTGCCATGACTTTACACGCTGAGTTGCACCGCCATCTGGGTGGTTCTGTCGTTCCTAGGGTGCTGTGGCGGTATTTCGATCGCCACAATGCTGAGATGGTTAATCGATTTCAAAAATACTCGGAGTTTGAAGAGTTTTACACTCGTCCGCGCAATACTCTCAATGAGTATTTGGAACTGCACACGCTGGTAGAAAGCGTTCAAACTGTTGAGACGTTGCCTTATTTCATCTATCGGTTGATGCGGGGCGCTTACGTGTTTGAAAATCTGGCTTATTTGGAGTTGCGCTATACGCCTTATTTGCGGACTCCAGAACATTTAGCTCAGTCAGAACGCATTGATTTGATGGCAGAAATTGTACAAGTTGTGGGCAAGGCAAGTCAAATTAGCGATTGTCCGATTGTTACCAGCCAAATTTTGTGTATGCACTCGCGTTTACCCTATGAGGTGAATCGGGCGATCGTAGATTTGGCGGCGCAAATGGGAGAATATGTTTGTGCGATCGATATAGCTGGCGGCGATGATTGTATTGGCGAGCGTTTGGAGGAGTTTGTCGGATTGTACCAGTACGCGAGGTCGATCGGCATCAAAACTACCGGCCACCTCTACGAAACTACCTCAGGCTGTTATCCCGAACTTCTGCCTTATCTGATGCGTATCGGTCACGGGATTCAAATTCCGTTAAAATATCCCGAACTGCTGCCAGAAGTCGCGCGCATGGGTCAATGCTTGGAGGTTTGCCCGACTACCTATCTCAAAACGGGGACGTTGCAGGATATGCGCGAATTGAAGGTTGTGTTCGATCGATGTTTTGAAGCTGGTGTCGATATTGCCATTTGCACCGACAACGCGGGATTGCACAACGTGCGATTGCCTTTCGAGTACGAGAATTTGTTAACTTTGGATATCATTGATTTTCGGCAATTGCAAGCGTGTCAAGAGGCCGCTTTCCGCCATGCTTTCGCGTGGCCCTACGGGGAGCGACCTGTGAAAATGCTGACCGGTTTGTTGCAGCATGAGTCTGTGGGGGCGATCGTTAATTAAGTAGGTTGTTGCAATTAAACATCCAACTTTTAGGGTAATCATAAACCCGGTTTGTTTAATAAAAATTAAGCATAAACCGGGTTTTTTAGCCGATATCTCTCGCGCTAGGAAAGCCATTGCCAATACTTAGGTAGGACTTACGTAAAAAGTAAAGTGGTTTTACAGGCTACTCATAGCCGTAAAGTGCGCCTTGCCAACCGGCAATATAGAAGTTGTGCCTAAGTCCTATTAGCATTGCTATAGAGGTTTGTAAAATTATAATAAGCGTCGAGCGAGCGATACTCAGCAACAAGTTATAGTTTGGATGCAGAAGCATCAATATAAAAGGATAAAAAAACATGACAAATATGGACGCTTACTGGATGCCGTTCACCGCCAACCGACAGTTTAAAGCGAATCCGCGAATGTTGGTTTCTGCCAAAGATATGCACTTTACAAGCGATGATAACCGCTCAATTTTAGATGGTACTGCGGGGCTGTGGTGCGTGAATG
Organism: Microcoleus sp. B3-A4; assembly: GCF_036705385.1. Classification (NCBI taxonomy): domain Bacteria; kingdom Bacillati; phylum Cyanobacteriota; class Cyanophyceae; order Oscillatoriales; family Microcoleaceae; genus Microcoleus; species Microcoleus sp. B3-A4. The sequence continues at coordinate 16,125 of NZ_JAUBUI010000066.1, forward strand.
CAGGACACGCCCGCGAGACAATTGCCGAAGCAGTTAAACAGCAGGTTTTGCGTTTGGATTACTCCCCGGCTTTTCAGATGGGACATCCGGGCGCTTTTGAATTGGCGGAACGTTTGGTAAAGATGATTCCGGGCAATTTCGATCGCGTTTTCTTTACTAATTCGGGTTCGGAATCTGTAGAAACTGCTTTAAAAATTGCGATTGCTTATCACCGGGTGAAAGGTGAAGGAACTCGCCAACGATTGATCGGGAGGGAACGCGGTTATCACGGCGTTGGTTTTGGGGGAATTTCTGTCGGCGGTATCGGTACAAACCGCAAGTTTTTTGGCAGTTTGCTGACGGGAGTCGATCATTTGCCTCACACTCACAATCTCGAACACAATGCTTTCAGCCGCAAACAACCGGAATGGGGAGCGCATTTGGCGGATGAATTGGAGCGGATTGTCGCTTTGCACGATGCGTCTAATATTGCAGCGGTAATTGTCGAACCTGTGGCTGGTTCTACAGGTGTTTTGATTCCGCCGAAAGGTTATTTGGAGCGGCTGCGGGCGATTTGCGACAAATACGGAATTCTGCTGATTTTTGATGAGGTAATTACCGGATTCGGGCGACTAGGCTCTAGTTTTGCAACGGAATATTTTGGGGTGGTTCCCGATATTGTGACGGCGGCGAAAGGGATAACTAACGGTACGGTGCCGATGGGGGCGGTGTTTGTGAAAGAGGGGATTTATGATGCTTTTATGAATGCTCCTGAAAATGCGATCGAGCTTTTTCACGGTTATACTTATTCGGGTCATCCTCTGGCTTGTGCGGCTGCTTTGGCGACGCTGGATATTTATGAGGAAGAAAGGTTATTTGAACGAGCCGATAAGATGGCTGGTTACTGGGAAGATGCGGTGCATTCTTTGAAGGGGGTGCGGCACGTAATTGATGTTCGTAATCTGGGACTGGTGGCAGGTATTGAGTTGGAATCTATTGCTGGGAAGCCGGGGAAACGGGCGTTTGATTGTTTCTTGCAGTGCTATGAAAAAGGGTTGCTAATTCGGACTACGGGTGATATTATTGCTTTGTCGCCACCACTGATTATTGAGAAGGAACATATCGATCGCCTTGTGGAAATTTTGACAGGGGTTTTGCAGGAGATGGAGTAGGATTTAACGAACCGCGAAGGCGCGAAGGAAGAGTAAGAAGAAGATAGGTAGATGTTTTCAGGTAAAGACTGTAGTTGGAAAGGAGAAAAACCTCTCTCTTTTATTCCTTCGCGCTCTTTGCGTCTTCGCGGTTCGTTCAAATAATTAAAAAGCGCTATAATAATTAACAACTAACGACGAATGACGAATAACTATGGTGCAATTAACTGCAAAAATCTCTGCTAACGAGTTAGCAAATTTGGCTGTAGATTTGATTCGGAAAACAGGTTGCGAGTACGGTGATGTGCGTTTTTGCAGTTACCGAAGGCAGAATCTTTACGCGCGCGATCGATCTTTAAGTCAACTGTCAGATAATGTAAGTTCCGGTTTTGGCGTGCGAGTGCTTCTAGACGGTGCTTGGGGATTTGCCGCCAGTCACAGCAAAACACCCGCAGAGGTTGCAAGAATAGTCGCTTTGGCTGTAGAAATCGCTAAAGGCAGCCGCTTAACTCAGAAGGAACCGGTGCGGTTGGTGCCTGTCGAAAAATATGTCGATACCTACATTACTCCGATCGCCATTGACCCTTTTTCTGTACCCGTTGCTGACAAAGCCGAACTGCTCCTAACTATCAACGAGAAGCTACTAGCACACGGCGCACAAGGCATCAAAAAAGCTGATTCTTTTTTGCAGTCCAGCCGCGAAGACAAGGTTTTTGCTTCTACAGAAGGCTCGTTAATCGAACAAACAATCTACCGCAGCTATCCGGGTTTTGACTGTACGGCAATTGCGGGCGGAGATGCCCAAAGTCGCAGTTACGAACGCCCGCCGCTGAATATCGGTTACGAACATATTAATCCCGATGATTTGTTGAGTCAAGTCGAAAGAGTTGCCGCCGAAGCTATTGAGAAAGTGCGCGCTCCTAAAATCCCTGCTGGTATTTGCAAATCCCTGATTCTTAAGCCGACAAATTTGTTTTTGACAATCCACGAATCAGTCGGGCATCCAACTGAATTAGACCGGGTTTACGGCTACGAATCTAATTTTGCTGGCACGAGCTTTGCTACTACTGATAAGTTAAATAAACTGCAATACGCTGCACCTTGGGTGAATTTTAAGTGCGATCGCACTCAAGCAGGTGGCCGCGGTACAATGGGTTACGATGATGAGGGCGTAAAATCACAAGAGTGGTACGTTGTCAAGGAGGGAATTTTAGTTGATTATCTCACTGACAGAGAGACGGCTTATCGCCTCGGACGCGCTAGCAGCAATGGTTCTGCTTACGCTGACAGTTGGTCGAGCGTGCCGATGGTGAGAATTCCGAATTTGGGATTGGAGCCGGGCCCGGATGGCGGCAGCCATACTGCTACTTTGGCTGAGATGATTGCGGATACGGAAGACGGCATTTTAATCGACGGTATGGGTAGTTATTCGATCGACCAGCAGCGACGCAATTTTCAATTCGGCGGCGATGCTTTTTGGAAGGTGGAAAAAGGTAAAGTTGTCGGTATGTTGAAGGATGTAACTTATCAGGCGATGACTACTGATTTCTGGAATCAAATAGATGCGATAGGGCCGGCTTCGGAGCTGGTTCAGTGCGGTACTCATATATGCGGCAAGGGCGAGCCGGTGCAGGTTGCTCAGATGACTCACGCTTGTGTGCCGGTGCGAGTGAGGGATATTCAAATTGGGTAATAGGGCATTGGGCATGGGGCATGGAGCATCGGTTCTTAGTTATTAGTTAATTGCTAACCATGCCCAATGCCCAATGCCCAATGCCCAATATCCAATTTGCAATGCCCAATTCGCAATGCCCAATTCGCAATGCCTAATTACCAATCATGATTGTAACAACATCGCCCGCAAGTTTAAGTGAAGACCAAGCCTTATCTGTAGTAGAAAAAGCAGTCAAATTATCCAAAGCAGAGGAAGTATTTGTCAGTCTCTCTACTGGCGAAGAATCTCTTTCGAGATTCTCGGAAAATCAAATCAGCCAAAATATCAGCAAAACTGTATTTAACCTGAGCATTACTAGCTATTTTGGCAACAAAAGCGCCTCTGCGGCTGTTACAGAATTTGATGAAGATGCGATCGCCTCCGCAGTCAAGCGATCGGAAGAATTAGCCAGAATTGCGCCGGCAGACCCCGAATGGATGCCGCTGCTGCCGCCTCAAACCTACGATTTGCGATCGCCCGCCTTCGACACAGCAACGGCAACTGTATCGCCTCTAGCACGGGCAGAAATGGTGCAGCAAGCGTGCGCGAGCTCCTCTCAGGGGGGCGCTCATGGTTCGGGCACTTTAAGCACTGAGGCGTCGCTGTACGCGATCGCCTCGTCAACCGGACTCCGCGCCTGCAACCAGTCTACAAAGGCGGATTTCAGCTTTACTGCTCGCATTGAAGACGGTTCTAGTTGGGCTCAGAGCACTGCTTGGAGTATCAACGAATTGCCGATCGCCCAATTAGCAGAACAAGTGCTCGATCGGGCGATCGCATCTCGCAACCCGCGCCCCATCACTCCCGGCGTTTATCCGGTAATCTTTGACGGCGCTGCTTTTGCGGGCTTGCTACCGTGGGTGATTTGGGGGCTGGATGCGAGGGCGGCGGATGAGGGGCGATCGTTTATGTCGATCGCCGATGCAGAGGGAAAACCAGCGGGAAACCGTGCGGGGGAACAACTTTTTAGCGCGTTAGTGCAAGTGCAGCGCGATCCGGCTCATCCTTTGCTGCGATCGAATACTTTTTTCGGCGACGGATTGAGCAATAACTATTTGGAAATCATCAAAGATGGCGTCCCTCAAAGTTTGTCTTATTCCCGCTACTGGGCCGCACAAAAAGGCAAAGAGGCGAAAGGTGCTTATTACCCGATCGTAATGACAGGTTCCGACCAAAGTTTAGCAGATTTAGTTGCTCAAACCGAGCGAGGAATTTTCGTCAGTCGAGCTTGGTACGTGCGCTACGTTAATCCGAAAACTTTGGAAGTAACGGGGATGACTCGCGACGGTACTTTTTGGATTGAGGATGGCAAAATTGCTTACCCGATTAAAAACCTGCGTTTCAATCAAGTTTTACCTGATATGTTGCGCGATGTGGATGCAGTTAGTGCGGTGAAGCGTTACGGCGGTAGTGTCGTGCCCGGAGTGCGCGTGAAAGCTTTTAATTTCACGAGTATTACTGACAGTTTGTGACTTGCAGCGGTGAGGTGCGCGGAGGCGCACCCTCTGGGCGTTAGTTTTCGTGCCGATAAGGTAGATTGGGTGCGGGTTGGGGCGCTCGCCTGTTGACAAAGCTGTTCGGAAAATTAGTATTTTTTTTTATCGAGGCATCTAGCTTAAGGTAGAGTATTCTTTGTGAGGCTTAGGATTAAAACCAGCTACTATCTAATTTAGGGCGATCGAGAAAAAGCAATTACTAATTATCAATGAATCAATATTTTGCTACAGTTGCGCGCGGTTTAGAAACTATTGCCGCCCAAGAATTAGAACGTTTAGGGGCGCAGGATGTCAAGCCAGATTTTACAGGGGTTTACTTTGCGGGCGATCGGGCTTTATTGTACCGCGTCAATCTGTGGTCGAGAACAATTTTTCGAGTGCTAATGCCGATCGCCGAATTCCGGTGTTACAACTCGGATATGCTCTACCGCGAAGTGCAAAAAATCCCTTGGGACGAATACTTATATCCCGACAATACTTTAGCAGTAAACTGCACCGGTGGCAACGAAAATTTGAACCACACTCACTTTACAGCTTTGCAGGTCAAAAATGCGATCGCCGACCAACAGCGTCTTCAATTTAACAAGCGTTCTAATGTCGATGTAGAGAATCCCGATTTGCTAATTAACATTCACATTCATCAAGATAGAGCTATTTTAAGTTTAGACAGTTCTGGCGGCAGTTTACACCGCCGGGGATATCGACCAGCGATGGGGCTTGCTCCCCTCAAAGAAACCCTAGCTGCGGCTTTGTTGGAGATGGCAGAATGGACGCCTGATTTGCCGTTTTTAGACCCGATGTGCGGTTCTGGAACTTTGCCTTTGGAAGCGACGTTAAAGGGATTGAATATTGCACCGGGATTGTTTCGAGAAAAGTTTGGATTTATGAGTTGGCGGGATTTTGACGAACCTTTGTGGGATAAATTGTGGGCCGAAGCTGAAAATAGTGAGTTACCGGAACTTAAAGAGGTGATTGCAGGGTGCGATCGCGATTCCGATATGTTAACTCAAGCTCGCACGAACGCGCAGCAAGCTGGTATTTCTGGTAAGATTCAGTTTGCTCAAACCGAGTTATCTCAGTTGGAAGCCCCCGCAGACAGAGGCGTTCTGATTTGCAATCCTCCCTACGGAGAGCGCCTGGGAGATGCTAGCGAATTGGGAGATTTGTACAAGATGTTAGGGGATATTTTCAAGAATCGTTTTAAAGGTTGGAATGCGTTTATTTTGACTGGAAATAAGGAGTTGGGTAAAAAAGTGGGACTCAGGACATCGCGGCGAATTCCTGTTTTCAATGGCTCGATTCCGTGTACTTTGCTCAAATATGAACTGTATTAGGGGATCGGAGTAGGGAAAATAGCGGTAATGAGCAAGCTACTGCAAAAGTGGAGAACCAAGAAAGCAGAAGATAGGTGACAAGGCAGAGAGAGGCACTAATAGTAAAGGAAAAAAAGAATATCTGCCGAATTAAATTGCTCACCAATAATCAAATTCAAATACCGACTGGGGGAATTATTTCACCTTGATCAGAGGTATGTCACCTCTCATCCCTCCATCGGCAAAAAAGAAACGTGAGCGGAAACAATCTTCCACCCTTCAGGAAACTTGCGCCACATCTGACTTTGCCGCCCCAGCCTTACCACTCCATCCATTACACGGCGAAATTCCAGCGTCACAGCGGCTGTGTCTGCATCGAAAGTCACGACTTTGAGGTTGAACATTTCTCGATCGACATTTACAGGCGATCGTCCTTTGCGAAAAGCCCTCACCTCATCGCTCCCGTAGAGGTTCTCCGTCACCCCAAACCGCACGACTTCCGGCGCATCCCAGAACAAATTATCAAGAGTTTCAATATCATTCGTACAAAGAGCTTTTTCGTATTTTAAATATAGTTCAGTTAACTCAGTCACCACAGCATAATCATTGATAACCGTCATAAATTTGAGATTTTAAAACTCTTAAATTTCACACGTTTTGTTTGCAATAAGGACTAAATTCCTTATTGCAAACGAAACTAATTAGAGAAAATTAATGCTCTATTTTGAGCGAAATAATCTTGTCACCTTGGCGGATAGCATTGACGACAGACATATCCTCAGTTTTGCCAAAAGTTGTGTGCACTCCATCTAGATGAGACTGGGGAGAATGGCAAATAAAGAATTGGCTACCACCCGTATCTTTACCTGCGTGAGCCATCGATAAAGTTCCTGCCAAATGTTTGTTGGAGTTAATTTCGCACTTGATTTTGTAGCCGGGGCCGCCTGTTCCATTGCCTTTTGGACAGCCACCTTGAATCATAAAGTTAGGGATGACTCGGTGAAAAGCCAATCCATCGTAAAAACCTTTTTCCGCCAAGTCAACAAAATTCTTCACTGTGTTAGGCGCATCCGCATCAAACAATTCCAAATTGATTGTGCCTTTGTCGGTTTCCATTATAGCGCGGGTCATGATTTTTCCTTGCTTCCTAAAATGAGTGTGTTGCCTGCGTGTTAATTGCGGACTTCGCTTTTATAGCGACAGGTTTCAAACTGTCGTTATATTGTGGCTTTCAGAAGTGTAGCATATTCCCGCAACTCTCATAGGACTTATGTGCGCTTTCGGAGGAAACCCGGTTTATTGCGAGATTTCGGGTTAGCAAAACCAATATTTTCCCAGACACCGGGTTTGTCACCCTCTGTCATATTTTAATTGTTGGTCACTGGCGGGTGATCGGGTTCTTCCTGAATATCGCTCATATTAAAAATGAAAGGAACCCGACTCGAACCTGCGCCCATAACCAGCACTTTTGGCATCTGAGCGCCGCCGCTTCTCCAAGCTTCGATCGCCTCTTTTTGCAGCACTAAATCGCCGCCCTGAGCCTTCAAAGTTTCAGCCAAAAGTCTTTGAGCTTCCGCCCTACCTTGAGCGCGGTTAATGTCAGCTTGAGCTTGTTGTTCTGCTTCCTGAGCCACATAAACAGCCCTTTGCGCCCGCTGTTCAGCGACCTGTTTCTCCTCAACCGCTTTCGCAAAATCTGTCGAGAATCGAATGTTAACAACGCTCGTATCGAGTACGATTACATCATACTTTGATAGCCTTTCCTTCAGCGCAGTATCAAAGTCTCGCTTCAGTTCACTTCTTTGAGTAATAGATTGTTCGGCAGTTCTCAGTGCAGCCGCTGTTTTAAATGCTTCTTGCGTCTGAGGAGCAATAATTTTTGAGACTATATTCTCCAAAGTTCCTTGAGTCCTTCGGACATCAACTATTCTCTCAGGATCGAGGCGAAAATTGATCGCAAAACTAGCATTTAAATCCTGAAGGTCTTTAGTAGCACTCTGGGCGGGAACTTCAAATTTTTGCACTGTTACATCGTACACATCTACCTTGGATATTAGCGGGGGTCTGAGGTGAAACCCCTCTAACAATGCTGCATCTGTGGCTTTTCCTAAAACACTGACTACCCCTGCTTCGCCTGGATTGATGACGACAAAAGAGTTTAAACCGATGAGTAGCGCGCCTACTAATAGAACCCCAGCGATTGCTGATGATATGCTCTGGAAATTTTGAGTTTTCAACTTACACGCTCCTTTGTGCTCATTCCATTATAATGGTTAAATAGATTGGGTCGCATCTAAAGTCTAAAATCTAAAATTAAAATCAAAAATGGATGGGTCGCCTCTCAAATCTAAAATCTAAAAGGGAGTGGCTGATGCTCAAAATTGTTAAATATCCTAGAACTTATCACATAGAAGGTTCGCGTTTCCAACCGGGTGATGAAGACCTCGACAGCGTGCCATTTAGCGCCCTGATCGATCGCCCGACAGTGATTGAAGAAAAGGTTGACGGCGCTAATACAGGCATCAGCTTCGCACCAGATGGACAAATGCTGCTGCAAAGTCGCGGCCACTATCTCACCGGCGGGCCGAGGGAAAAACATTTTAACTTATTCAAACAGTGGGCTTTCAGTCTCAGCGGAACCCTGGGAGAAGTGCTGGGAAATCGCTACATTCTTTACGGCGAATGGCTTTATGCCAAACACACTGTTTTTTATGATTTTTTGCCACACTATTTTATGGAATATGACGTGTTGGACTTAGAAACCAGTCAATTTCTGAGTACAGAATCCCGCCAGAAGTTGTTAAGCGGACTGCCGTTAGTGTCCGTTCCCGTGCTGTTTTATGGAGTGCTGAAATCTCCCAAGCACATGATGCAGTTTATGGAAAAATCTAATTTTATTCAATCCGGACATTTGGAACGGTTGCGTTTGTACTGCGGGGAATTGGGATTAGATGAAGAACGATGCTTGAAAGAGACTGACAAGAGCGATCGCATGGAGGGGCTGTACATTAAAGTCGAAGAAGATGGCATAGTAAAGGCACGTTACAAATACGTGCGTGCCAGTTTTTTGACGGCTATTAAAAATGCCGAAGGACATTGGCTAAATCGCCCGATTATACCCAATATTCTGCGTCCCGATGTGAATTTATTTAATTTTAGTTAACCAGCAGGTGAATTTATGAATACACTGTTATCGCCCTCAGCCACTTGGACTTTTCCCTTTTGTCCCGAACCGCCCCATTGGTTTCTGGATTGGGACAGCATTCAAAATCATTTCGATTGGATTCAAAACTTAAAAGGATGTCAGCAAGACCCGATTTATCACGCCGAAGGAGACGTTTTAATTCATACCAGAATGGTCTGCGAAGCATTAATCTCATCCCAAAATTGGCGTCAATTACCCGTGCAAGAACGATCGATACTTTTTGCCGCCGCTTTGCTGCACGATGTCGCCAAACCAGCCTTTACAAAAATAGAAGCCGACGGCAGAATTAGCTCAAAAGGTCACGCCCGCCAAGGTGCGAGAATGGTCAGACAAATTTTATCTCAATTCGAGCCGCCTGTGCAGTTTGAGATTCGCGAAACAGTTGTGGCGATCGTCCAATTCGGCAGTTTACCCATCTGGCTGATCGACAAACCCAACCCCCAGCAGTCTGTAATTAAAGTCAGTCAAGTTGTCCGCTGCGATTTCCTCGCACTTTTAGCCGAAGCAGACGTGCGGGGCCGACAGTGTAGCGACAGACAAGAACTGCTCGATAAAATAGAACTATTTCGGGAGTTTTGTCAAGAAAATAATTGTTTGGATTCTCCCCGACAATTTCCCTCAGCACACAGTAGATTTATCTACTTCCGCAAAGAGAATGGAAACCCAGATTACGAAGCATTTGACGACACTAAATGCGAAGTAATTTTGATGTCTGGCTTGCCCGGAAGCGGTAAAGATTATTGGATTCGGAAAAATCTCCCAGATTTGCCAGTAATCTCGCTCGATGCACTGCGAAAAGAGATGAATGTCCCTCCAGACGAAACCCCTGGAAATGTGGTCACAGCCGCCAAACAAAGAGCGCGCGAATACATAAATGAGGGGCGCTCTTTTGTGTGGAACGCCACGAATACAACTAAACAAATGCGGCAGCAATTAATTATTTTTTTTGCTGCTTACCAAGCGCGGATTCGCATTGTTTATCTAGAAGTACCTCTAGAAGAAATATTGCACCGGAATCGATCGCGCACAGCAACTGTACCGGAAGCAGTCATTCGCAAATTAGCTGCCCGGCTGGATATTCCAGACATCACAGAAGCGCATCAAGTCGATCGGATCGTAACCGATTAGGTTACTTTAGGGGCGATGCGCCGCAGTTAGCCATCTTACTTCAACGCGCTACTAATTCCTTTTTCCCTAAAATAGAATCGTCATAATGCGCCAACAGATCAGCAGGGTGATCGTAAATTGCCACAGCATTTGCCAGCGAAGCATCATCGAAACCTCCGCACCGAAAAGCAATTACTGGCACCCCGCACTTGCCCGCAGCTTCGATATCGTAAGGAGTATCAGCTAACATCACAGTCTGACTCGCTTCCATCTGCAATTTGCTCAAAGCAGCTTCCACAATATCCGGTTCCGGTTTAGAAGCTTCTGCATCGCTAGATGTCGCCGCTTGCGCTTGATCCAATAAATCGTCAACTTGTGCAGCTTTCAGCAAACCGGAAAGTTCTTCGGTGGTCGCTGAAGTAGCAATAATTAGCCGCAATCCTTCTTTCTGCATTTTTAACAGCAAATCCCGCGAACCGGGGGTTGGAGAAAGTTCGGGAGCAAAGCGGTTAATAATCAGTTCTTTGCGCCGCTGTGCAATCTTTTTCCCGTCGCCTGCTTCGTCGGAAAGTCCTGATACCATTTTGGGTATAACTTTGTCGCCTCCCATGCCAATTAGCGGGCGAATTTTATCGAACGGCACCTCGTAGCCGTAAGCAGCAAATGCCTCTACCCAAGCTTGAGCGTGGGCGTCATTGCTGAGCGTCAGAGTACCGTCAATATCGAGAATTACTGCTTGCAATTGCATAAGTTATTTGCTGTTAGTTATTATACTTCTTGCCCAAACCTGATTTGTAGTAAGGACTGAAGTCCTTAACTAATTAATTAGCCAATCATGTAGTAAAGTTCTTACTACGAAGGTTTGGGTTCGTAGTAAGAACTTTAGTTTTTGTTAGGTTAGGAGTAAGCACTTTAGTCCTTCATTACTTAATTACTCAATCGGGGACGGAAAACTCCACTACTAACTTTTTGATTGGCTATTTCATGCCAGTGCCGTGCAATTTGGGTTCTGGCGGCGGGGGTACTGGTTCTGGCCCTAACGGTTGGGGATTGGCTACATATTCAAACTCGCCCTTGCCGTCCATTGATTTGCCTTTCGCCCAGCGTCCATCGCTACTTTCGGAACCTTCAGAATGATTCCAAAACTGATAAGCAAATTCTGACTTTTCCAACTCCTGCGGGAAGGAACTCGGAACGGGCGTTGTTTCCATTCCCGAACTTTCTAAATCTTCGATCGCCGCCAGCCACAAATTTTGGTGCATCGTGTCGCGGGCGATCATAAAACTCAGGGTGTCTTTCACGCCCGGATCGTCTGACATTTCATACATCCGCACAGCCTGCAATCTTCCTTGCGATTCGGCGTGCAAATTCGAGCGAAAATCTGCTAAAAGATTGCCGCTAGCAACGATATAACGACCGTTCCAGGGATACCCTACGCTGTCGCTAGGAAGTGCGCCTAAACCCGATACAATTGCGTGCTGCGGATTCATGCTGCTGGCGATCGCATCTCGCGGGCTGTTTCCACCCATCACAGCACCCACCACAGCATCCTTGAAACCTTCTTCTTGCATAGATACAGGAGCTTTATCTAACAAGTGAGCAATCATAGTTGCTAGCATCTCGATATGCCCGATTTCTTCTGTACCGACATCAAGCAGCATATCGCGATATTTAGCAGGACCTCGGCAGTTCCAACCTTGAAATAGGTACTGCATCATCACGGTCATTTCGCCAAATGTACCGCCAATTAGTTCTTGTATTTTCTTGGCGTAAACGGCATCTGGCTTTTCTGGTCTTTTGTAATACTGTAGTGGCTTCTTATGGTAAAACATGGGGAATTCCTCCCAGGGTTGTTTGATTAACTTTCATTAGTTTTAACGCTGCCCGTGAGGGAGGGAATCAGCTTTTAGTCATAAAGAAATTCAATCAAACCCGGTTATGTTTATCACTTTAGTTTAATGCGGTTTCTCGCGCCCGCGAACTAAAGACTATATTAAATTTGGTTGAGCTTACATTCTATTTAAACAAACACAGCGCTGTGTCCTCCGGCTGTCAAAAAACACGTCAAAACCGCTCTTCTGCTGGGGTTTTAACCCCTATCGGAGAGCGGTTTTTCGGGTTGAGCGGACACTTATGTGCGGTGTCCATCCCCTACCTTCCAATCCTCCTTGTTAAGGGGGATTGGAAGAAGCAGTTGAATCAATGAGTTTGATAATTTTCCTCAGTCCAGCAGCGCGGCAGAGCTTCACCGGAAGGAAAAACTAAATTACTTTTTGGAAAAGTTGCTTTCTCTTGCTCTTCTTGACCAGCTTGATTTTTTCCCGGAACTTCTTGTTTTGTAGGGCTGATTAAAGCATCTACATCGAGGATTTCAATCAAGTCGCCTGATTCTTTTTCTTGTAAAAGCATAGTTTTTCCGTGAAGGGTAAATGCGAGTTAGGGTTTGAGGACAACTTTGATGCAGTTGTCTTTTTTGTTTTTGAAAATGTCGTAGGCGTGGGGCGCTTCATCCAATTTCATTCGGTGCGTAATTACGAATGACGGGTCAATTTCGCCTTTTTGAACGCGATCGAGCAAAGGCCGCAAATAGCGGTGAACGTGCGTCTGTCCCATTTTCATGGTCAAGCCTTTGTTGAAAGCTGCACCTAATGGCACTTTGTCAACGAAGCCGCCGTAAACGCCGGGAATTGACACTGTGCCACCCTTGCGACACGCGACGATTAGTTGTCGCAGGGCCGTAGGTCGATCGCTCTCCAACCGCACGGCTTGCTTGGCTTTGTCGTACAAAGCGTCGAGACCGGTGCCGTGGGCTTCCATTCCCACCGCGTCGATGCAAGAGTCGGGTCCGCGTCCCCCCGTCATTTCGGTGACGGCTTCCCCGGCGTCTATTTCTTCGTAGTTGATGATTTCAGCTTTGGCCGCAGCCGCCATTTGCAAGCGTTCCGGTATGCGGTCGATCGCAATTACTCGCTCGGCCCCCAGCATAAACGCGCTTCTGATTGCAAATTGTCCGACTGGCCCGCATCCCCAAACTGCTACAGTATCCCCCGGCTGAATGTCGCAGTTTTCGGCCGCCATGTAACCGGTAGGAAAGATATCAGTGAGGAACAATACTTGTTCGTCAGAAAGTCCGTCGGGAATTTTTAAAGGGCCGACATCTGCAAACGGAACCCGCGCGTATTCTGCTTGACCTCCTGCATAGCCGCCCGTTAAATGCGAGTAGCCAAACAGTCCCGCCGGGGAATGACCGAACATTTTTTCAGCCAGCCCAGCATTGGGGTTGGAGTTGTCGCACAGCGACCACAAATCGCGGTTGCAAAAGAAGCAACTGCCGCAAGAAATAGTAAAAGGAATGACGACGCGATCGCCCTTTTTTAAGTTCTTGACTTGGCTGCCGAGTTCGACTACTTCCCCCATGAATTCGTGCCCCATGATGTCGCCCGATTGCATTGTCGGGATGAAGCCATCATAGAGGTGCAAATCTGAGCCGCAGATTGCTGTAGACGTGATTCTAACTATTGCATCGCGCGGGTTGATAATTGTTGGGTCTGGTACATTATCAACTCGCACATCATTTGCTCCGTGCCAGCAAAGAGCTTTCATTATTTCGATCTCCTCTAGTTAACTACTAGCTAGCAGATTTTTGATTGTAAATCTTAAACTTACTACGCCGATTAATTACTAACTTGGATTTATTTAATTTTAAGCATATAAAATATATTTTATCTCTATCTAAGGTATAATTTACAAATCTATCTTCCGGCTGTTTTCAATAACAAAAATGTAAAGTTTCTCCCCCGGCTAAAGTGCGGGAGATTTCACATTCTTCTGTTAAGCCCCAACAGTTATAGCAACCGCACCCGACGTTTAGAACGTTCTTAATTGCTGAAACCGTTGCCGAAGATTGCTTCTTCCTTCTCTCATAGATAACTAAAGCCTTTTTCCTTCTCTCCTAGATAACTAAAGCCTTTTTGCTTCTTCCTTCTTCCTTCTTCTTTATTCCTTCAACATCTGCTATAACAGCTAACAACTACATAGCTGAGATTGTTTTTGTCGATCGCCGATCGCTCTCATCTCACAAAAACTAAATTTTTCTCACTTAATCTCACTAAAACCGATGTTTTGGCTCACTTTAGATAAAAAGCGACCGAAAACTTCTCAAGTAAAAGCGGGTTTATAGATTATTAAGCAGGGCGCGTGACTTTTGTATAGCTCAACACTCTGTCCAAATCTTGAGAATTACGCACCCTGCTTAAGGGGGATTAATCGTCAAATATTGTATCATTAGTTATAGTTAAAAGCCGAGCTTGCGCTAAAGTTGTTAAAGATTAAAATTTATCGATCGCCTTTTATGCCTTACACTGCATCTACCCCAACAGACCCCCATCAACCCAACATCCGCAATGCCGACCACCGCCTACTAGAATTCACCAAGCTGACGCCGATGATGCAGCGGTATGTGGAAGTGAAAGAACAGTATCCCCACGCACTTTTATTGTTTAGAGTCGGAGATTTTTTTGAGTGTTTTTTCCAAGATGCAGTTACTATTTCGCAGGAATTAGAACTTGTTTGTACTAGCAAAGAAAGCGGCAAGGAAATTGGCAGAGTGCCGATGACAGGAGTGCCGCACCACGCCCTCGACCGCTACACCTCAATGTTAGTAGAAAAAGGGTATGCTGTAGTAGTTTGCGACCAAGTTGAAGATGCCTCGATTGCTGCGAAAGAAGGCCGCCAAGTCAAGCGAGAAATTACCCGAATTCTCACTCCCGGAACTTTGACTGATGACGGAATGCTCAAACCCAGACAAAATAATTTTTTAGCAGCCGTCGTCATCGCTGGGGAACATTGGGGATTGGCTTATACTGATATTTCTACGGGAGAATTCGTCACTACCCAAGCAGACAGTTTAGAAGAATTAACTCTTGAATTGCTGCGCTTGCAGCCTTCGGAAGTCTTGGTACCGACTAATGCGCCGGATTTGGTGACTATGTTGAGGCCCGGAGAGAAATCCGAGCATTTACCCGATTGTTTGCCGAATTCGTTTTGCTATTCTTTGCGATCGCAAATTCCGTTTACTTTGCCCGAAGCAAAACAGAGAATCCTGCAAAAATTCAAAGTGCGATCGCTTGAAGGTATGGGATGCGGTCATTTGCCCCTCGCAGTTCGCGCCGCCGGCGGTTTGCTGCAATATATTGAAGAAACTCAAAAGGAAAAAGCAGTTTCTTTGCAAAGATTGCATACTTACACTCTCACCGATTTTCTCATACTCGACTACCAAACCCGCCGCAATCTCGAAATTACTCAAACAGTGAGAGATGGGGTTTTTCACGGTTCGCTACTGTGGGCGATAGATAAAACCAGCACCGCAATGGGAGGCCGCGCTTTGCGCCGCTGGGTTCTGCAACCTTTGCTCAACATTAAAGGCATTTGCGCCCGACATGACACGATTCAAGAATTAGTAGAAAATAACGGTCTGCGCCAAGATTTTCAGCAGTTGCTGCGCCAAATTTACGACATCGAAAGACTGACAGGCCGCGCCGGTTCGGGAACAGCTAGCGCGCGGGATTTGGTCGCTTTAGCTGATTCTCTGGGAAAACTGCCGGAATTAGCCTCGATCGCAGCCCAAGGGATCTCGCCCTATTTGAAAGCGCTGCAAAATGTACCGCCAATTTTAGAAGAATTAGCAAGTAAAATTCACGAGCACTTAGTTGATGAACCGCCGATTCATTTAAAAGAAGGAGGTTTGATTCGGTCGGGAATCAATCCGATGCTAGATGAAATGCGCCAAACGGCATCAGCCGACCAAGAATGGATTGCTAATTTAGAAGCAACTGAGAGAAAACGCACGGGAATTTCTAATTTAAAAGTAGGCTACAATAAAGCTTTCGGTTATTACATCAGCATTACCAAATCGAAAGTAGATCAAGTGCCGAAGGACTACACCCGCAAGCAAACTCTCACCAATGAAGAACGTTATAGCACTGAAGAATTAAAAGAAAGGGAAGTGCGAATTCTGACAGCGCGGGAAGATTTAAATCAATTGGAATACGATATTTTTGCTAAAGTGCGATCGGAGGTAGGAGAACACGCCGAAATTATTCGCAACGTTTCCCGTGCCGTGGCGGCGGCCGATGTTTTGTGCGGTTTGGCAGAAGTAGCAGTTTACCAGAATTACTGCCGCCCGACTATGACAGAAAGTCGGGAAATTAAAATTATTGAAGGTTGTCATCCTGTGGTGGAAAAGTCTTTGCCGCCGGGATTTTTTGTACCTAATTCTGCTTTTTTGGGTCGGGAAGAATCGCTAAACCGCCCAGATTTAATTATTTTAACCGGGCCGAATGCTAGTGGCAAGAGTTGTTATTTGCGGCAGGTGGGTTTGATCCAGTTAATGGCGCAGATGGGCAGTTATGTGCCGGCGAAAGCTGCGAGTTTGGGAATTTGCGATCGCATTTTTACCCGTGTCGGCGCAGTAGATGATTTGGCAACAGGTCAGTCTACGTTTATGGTGGAAATGAACGAAACTGCAAATATTCTCAATCACGCGACGCCGCAATCATTGGTTTTGTTAGATGAAATTGGCAGGGGAACGGCGACCTTTGACGGACTTTCGATTGCTTGGTCTGTGGCAGAATATTTAGCAACTGAGATTCGGGCGCGGACAATTTTTGCGACTCACTATCACGAGTTAAATGAGTTAGCTTCTATTTTAGATAATGTCGCAAATTATCAGGTAACAGTGAAAGAATTGCCGGATCAAATCGTATTTTTGCACCAAGTTCAGCCGGGAGGTGCTGACAAATCTTACGGAATTGAAGCGGGGAGATTAGCTGGTTTACCGCCGTCGGTGATTGACAGGGCGAGACAGGTGATGAAGCAGATTGAGAAACATAGCAAAATTGCGATCGGGCTGCGGAAAGGTGTTAAAAAAGATGGCAAAAAAGAGTCTGAGGGCGAACAGTTGGATATTTTTGACGATTGAAATGAGCGAATGGGGTTCCGAATCCAGAGCTTAGCTATCAACTCTATTTTAAGGCCAGTAATCGGGGCATTACTGACCTTAAAATGACGAAAATGTGATACTCTTATTGAAGATATCAAAAGCTTTAAATAGGAGGATGAGATGCAAGGCAAAAGATTTATCCGAACTCTTCGCTTAAAAAACTTTCTATCCTACGGAAGTGAAGGAGAGGAAATAGAACTTCAACCCCTGAATGTGTTAATTGGCCCCAACGCATCTGGCAAGTCCAACTTGATCGATGCCGTGGGGATTTTACAGTCAACACCCAATGATATAAATACTCCATTTCGGCAAGGAGGCGGTATTGGTGAGTGGCTTTGGAAAGGTGATGAAAAAAATTCCAACAATATTCCAACAGCTACAATCGAGGCAACCGTAGATTACCCTGAAGAACCTATCCCCTTACGCTATCAAATCTCTTTCACGATGGTAGGTCAAAAACTAGAAATTGTAGATGAAGCTGTAGAAAATGAAGAAAAATTTGGCCCAAGTTATAAAGATGTATATTTTTTCTACCGCTATCAAAATGGCAATCCAGTCTTAAATATTAGAAAGGTCTCAGAAGAGGGAACAAGTACATACACTAATAGGGGCGAACGCCATCTTCGCCGTGACGAGATAAATCCTTCTCAATCAGTTTTGTCCCAAAAACAAGACAAAGATTTTTACCCTGAATTAGCATACTTAAACAATCAATTTTCCAATATCCGTATTTATCGGGAATGGAATTTAGGCAGGTACACGCCACCAAGAAAGCCCCAACCATCTGATTTACCAAATGACTTCCTTGAAGAAGATGCAAGTAACCTTGCTCATGTTTTGCTCGATTTAGATTTCCAAGGTATTAAACCTTTACTAATCGAGCAGTTGCAAAAGTTCTACGAGGCAGTAGGTGACATCACAGCTAGACTTGAAGGCAGTACAATACAAACATTTCTCAGGGATAAAAAATTCAAGAGAGCAATTCCTGCTACCCGTTTATCAGATGGTACCCTTCGTTATTTGTGCTTGCTGACTTTACTTTGCCACCCAAGTCCACCACCCCTGATTTGTATTGAAGAACCCGAATTAGGGTTACATCCAGATATCTTATCGACTGTTGCTGAATTGCTAATTGCGGCATCTAAAAGAACTCAAATAATTGTTACTACTCATTCTGATGCTTTAGTTTCTGGTTTGAGTGAAGTTCCCGAATCCGTCTTAGTTTGCGAACAGAATAACACAGGCAGTCACTTGCGCCGTCTAGAGCCTCAGCAACTTAAAAAATGGCTGGAAAAGTACACTCTAGGAGATTTGTGGCGGATGGGACACATCGGAGGAAACCGATGGTAAGGGAGATTCGTATTTATACAATACTCCGGACAGTTTTTAAAGAGGGATGCGACGCCTACGGCAAGCAACGCTTACGCAATAAATCACAGAAGCG
>NZ_JAUBUI010000200.1:0-1984 GCF_036705385.1 Microcoleus sp. B3-A4
ATGCAGTTCATGCTTCTGTTGACGCTCTACCTATTATCCTCTCTGGATAGCACTTTTACAAAACCGGGATGCTCCCGAATAATCGCCCCTGCAATTTCGCCATCTTGGATCGGAACGCCGTCATAAGTTGTCACAACTCCCACTTTATAGGGAGCAATTTTGTACAGTTTCAACTGTTCCGCTGTCATACTGTGTTTGGGAGCATTAACTGCTGTAATTACCGTAAATAATGCCGTATTTATCCGATAGCTGCCGCCCGTCAGAATGCCGAGTTGGCGACCTTTTTCGCCACCGCTTTTAAGAAATTTGCGATCATCTTGAAAATTGTCGCATTCTGTGATTTTGCCGAGGATGCGCTGCGGCGGAATCGACTCGCCGGCGGCGGCGATAATTAAAGCAATTTCACCTTGGGGAACTACAGTTAGAGACTCTTTGCGAACGTTGTATTGCAAAGAGCAATAACCCCAGTGCCAACCGGGGGGCAAAGTATCAGCTTGATATCCAGCTTCTCCGTTTAAGGCAATTAAATCTCCGGGCGGTAAAGACTTGCCGCCGAAGCTAAACTTTTTACTGACAATGCCAACTTCCCGATCGCCAATTACTATAGCATTTATCAGAAAGATGAGGTATGATACAGCGATCGCAAATGGTTTGTAAACCATCAATTATGTATAATGAGGTATAGCATTTCTTAGAAAGATGAGGTATACTATTAACTGACTTAAACGGAGTGAAAAATATAGAACCTCAAAATGTTATACAGCTCTAATTAAATGGGGCGCTCTTCGAGCAGTAGTCCCTCGACCCGCAGCAGTCACTAGAATGACAACTATCTCAAATTTTAGCAAGTATCACGCATCAGTAAAAATGAAAACTTATTCGATTGATTTTAGACAAAAAATTATGGATGTGTACCATAATGAACCGCTGTCACAAAGAGCAATAGCTAACCGTTTTTGTGTATCCCTAAGTTTTGTCCAAAAATTGGTTAAACAGTATCGTGACACCCAAAATATTGCTCCTCGCACTGAGCGATGTGGAGTCAAATTAAAACTGAATGCAGAACAACTGCTAATTTTAGCGGAATTGATTGAAGCAAACAATGATGCAACTCTCGAAGAACTCCGTTATTTACTGTACCAAAAAATTGGTTTTACCATCAGCGTAGCAACGATGGGAAGAATGGCAAAACTCTTAAACATGACGAAAGAAAAAAAAACTCTTTTCCCGTCAGACAAAGGCACTGACAGGGTTCAAAACCTGCGATACGAGTTCTGGCAAAAAATTAGAGAAGTTTGTTTCAAAGACTTAATCTTCATTGATGAATGTGGAGTAAACTTGGCAATGGTTAGGTTATATGCCCGGTCTCAAAAAGGTTCAAGAACCCAGGGACCAAAACCGAATAAACGCGGAAAAAATGTCTCAATAATTGGAGCTATATCGGTCAAAGAAGTCCTAACATCAGTCAATTTAATAGGTACAACTGATGGAATTACATTTGAGGCTTTTATTATCCGAAAATTAGTGCCAAAGTTATGGAAAGGTGCTTGTGTAGTAATGGATAATTGTACTATTCATATCGGAGAAGAAGTAGAAAAAGCCATTCAAAAAAAAGGTGCAAAATTAATATACTTGTCGCCCTATTCGCCGGATTTCTCCCCAATTGAAAATTTATGGTCAAAACTTAAAAACATTCTCCGTTCTATCAAGACATCTAATTATCAAGAGTTAGCAAAAGCCATAGAGTTTGCATTTAGTGAAGTTACATCAGCAAATATTTGGAATTGGTTTACTCACTGCTGTTATTGTACCTCACCTTTGTAAGAAATGCTATAGGTGAATCTAAGTAGGAGTCGAAATGTCACCCAATAAATCGTCAGAAAAATTCGGAGAGCATGAAGTCCAAGCGTAAGGATTCAGGTCAAAAAAGACTTAAGTATCAAAAGCTGGTAAAATAAACGAATGAAAAAGCCCGCAGCCACCA
>NZ_JAUBUI010000201.1:0-1966 GCF_036705385.1 Microcoleus sp. B3-A4
AGTTGTTGAGTAACAGCTTGCCGCATATTTAAAGGCAGCTACTTTTAGATGCGCTCGTTTTTTAGTCTAAACTCCAGAATATAAAGTCCAACAATTTTACGGGTATTTCTATCGAAAGCTATCCAGAGCAATTGCTTTTTTCGCTTGTTTTTGACACTAGACCACATTTCATCTACCTGTAAAGTCAATGAACCTTTCGGTTTTTTCCTCACCAAAATTTTCCCAGAATTTTCGGCATACTTTTTATTTACATAATTCTTAAGCTATCGAATGGATACTCCCGGCTCTCTAGCAATTCCGGCTCAATAAGTTTTTTCTAAAATCAGCCGCTAAATTAAGGATTTACTTTAGAAGTGAAACCTGCTTATATTGAGGATTTTCAATCTTCCTGACGACTACATTTTTTACACTTAAATCGCTGTTTTCCGTAATAAGTTTTTCATTAAAAAAAATAGCTTTGACAATTAAGACAGTCCATACTTTTAACTCAAAAAGTTATGTTGATTTAATATTAAACCATTACTGTGCATCGCTACCAAAGCATTTATTTAACTACTTGCAAGATATATTAGTAGAGCAAGGATTCCTCGCCCTACTAACAGTCTTAAAGCAGAGTAATTGCAGTCGATGCCGGGGTGCCGATCGAACCTGACCCAAAGCCCAAATTCACCACCCCACCAGTCAAACCAGGAAGATTGTTAATCGTCAGAGTAACGCTAGTTTGACCGGGATTAAAGTTCACCGTGCCGGACGAAGGATTCACAGCAAATGGACTAATGTTGTAGTCTACGTTGTTCACAGGTTGACCGCCACTAGGGGCAACAATCAAATAGTCCACCGAAGCCGAAACCGAAGTATCGCCAGTCCGATTAATCGTAACAACTCCAGAACCACCATCAATAATAGGATCAGGAGACGAACCGTAAGAGAAGGAAGTCGGAGGCACAGCATTAGAAATCCCTTGATATTCAATGTGCCGCACTAGGTAATCGGAACCATCGCTTTTGAAGGAGGTGGCGGCGTAGGCAGCGGTGGGGCTATCGTAGGCTTTGGTGGAGAACCGCAGTTCGTCAAAAGTAGCGCCGCCCAGAGAGTCTCCTACTATCTGGAATTTGAAACTGCCATCGGTGCGATCGCCAATGAAAGTCACTCCATCTGAAGACCGAGCGATCGGTTTTGGAGCGCTCGGAGCGTTGAGGCGAGTGATCGTAAATTTGGTGGCTGGTACCAGAACCCCATTATTAAAGATTTGCAAGAAAGCAACTTCATTGCCTTGATCGCCCAAATCAGGACTTGTTTTGGGACTCAATCCAGCCAGGTCGATCGTTGTGCTAGTGATGTCTTGGTTATCTGCCCATTTCACCTTCAGCGCCTGAGATTGATTGGTGTTGGGGTTATGGTTGATTTCCGCCCGAATTTTCCTGGCGTCGGTGAACCAACCATCATAAGAGGATGGGACACCAATACCACCGGTACTACCGTAGCTCAACCAGCTTTTAGGGTTTTCGTTGCTTGCTAAGGTGAGGTTGCTGATGACATTCGGGTTAAGGTAGTCAGTTTCCACGCCATCAAAAGCTATCCCAGACAGTTTGATGCCTTGATTCTGGGCGGCATTCGGCCATTGTGCGATCAGGTCACTAATGCTGCTGTAATTATTGGTTTGACCCAAGGAACCAGTAAGAGGCGGCGTAACTGTAGGGTTAAATTCGTAAGCGCCAATATCAACGATCGCGCTTCCGTTATTATCACCATCTTGAGGGCGACTCACACCGCGCTGATCCGCAGCCGGCGCGCCCACACCAGTACCGGTATCAATTGCCGGACTTCCTGCTAGCAGCGGCAGCACGAAAGCGCCGTTAATATTTTGCAAAGAGCCAAGTAAGGGGTCGGCGATCGTCACATTTGCCGTAACATTATTGTCGTTAGGATCGCCCGTCGTGAGTTTATTAGGAAATTGCAGATTATT
>NZ_JAUBUI010000067.1:0-32408 GCF_036705385.1 Microcoleus sp. B3-A4
TTTGTGTTTGTAAGGCAATGATCTATATATATATTGCCTTACAGATTTTTTTGAGTTCACTTTTTCAGTGCCATTGCGCTAAAGATATCTTTCACAATGCTGTTCGTTCAGCTTTAGAAAAAGAGGGATGGATCATCACTCACGATCCTCTTTTTATCAAGGTAGAGGAACTTGATTTTTTTATCGACTTAGCAGGGGAGAAATTTTTAGCAGCAGAGAAAGATGGCTTCAAAATAGCTGTAGAGATTAAATCTTTTATCGGTGCATCTGATTTAGCCAGCTTTTATATAGCTTTGGGTCAATTTCTCAGCTATCGTTCTGCCCTGAGAAAAAAACAACCAAACAGAATTTTGTATTTAGCAATAAACCAAGATGTGTATAATGATTTTTTCAGCAATCGTTTTATTCAAGAATTAATCGCTGAGCATCAGCTCAAATTACTCATTTTTGATGCTATTCAAGAGGAGATACTTTTATGGAAAGAGTAAACTACAGAGAATTAATCCAAACAATTCTGTCTCAACACTCAAGGAATGACTTGGATACTGAAACAGAAGTTCAATTACTTTTTGATACCGAACGGGAGCATTATCATGTGGTTCATTTGGGCTGGGACGAGCAAAAACGGGTTTACGGCTGTGTGATTCACGTCGATATAAAAGATGGTAAATTTTGGATTCAGAGGGATAGAACGGAAGCAGGAATAGCGAATGAGTTAGTAGCCGCCGGAGTTCCCAAGGAAGATATTGTTTTAGCTTTTAAAGCCCCTTACGTGCGTCAATTTACTGAGTTTGCAGTGGGGTAATTGGGATACGGAGGATTTACATTTTCATCAAAAGTAAAGTATTTAGTTTTGTCACGCGAGCGGAACTTACGCTCATAAACCGGGTTGATGTGAAAATCCTGTGTTTGGAGATGTCGAGGAATAGCATTGGGGAAGAGATTCATAATCCGGGTTAGCTACCCCCTTTATCATCGGCAGAAAGAAACTCACTTTCTGCGATTGCAGAAGAATCTGCGCGCTCGTTATTTTCCCTCAGCAAGATTGTCAGCTTCCCGCTATCTTGGCAACAAGCCAAGACTTCTGGCTGATAAAATATGCAAAAAGATCATAATTTCAGTTAAGAGAGTGAAAATAACCATCGCAATGATGCGAATCGAGTTAATCTAACTCTCGAAAAAACTGAAAATCTCTCTTTACATCATGTGGCTGAACTGTTGCGATGTTGATAAACTCGATTGATGTCAACTGGAAAGAAGGGAAGAGCGCCTGACGGGGGGACAACAAGAGTCAGAACACAGATAGAATCAAGGACATAGCCCTCATACCCCTCTGAAAAAATGGTAGTTTGTTTCGCCTGATTCTCATTAATGAGCGTAATAATCTCTCGACTTGCATTCCATACCAATTACCCAGTATTGACCATATAATCCTATCCAAAAACTACTAGAACGACGTATTGAGCGCCCGTATTCAACTAACCTGCCCACATATTTCGGCACTCCCATCGTCTTGATTTTTTGACCTTGAATCACAGCACAACTGTAAGCAATGGCTATCAATAATATCAAACTGCTTAAACGCCAGGGCTGTTTCATTCTAGTTGAGTAGTTGTAGGAGACCGCAATCATAATCACTCCAGACCGCAATCAGAGTTTTTTTGAGACAAAATTAAATGCAACTGAAGCCAAACTTCAGACCAGATTAAATGAAATACAGACCAGATTAAATGCAACCAGACCGCAATCATCCAACCGAGACCGCATTAAATGCAACTAGCTCCCTGACCTCAAACACTGAAACTCAGTCAAGCTAAAACCTTTATCTAGAAAACAATCCAGCCATCAGTACAGTCGGCCCAGAGCAGAGCGTCTCGCTGTAAGTCAAGGTTTTAGTCGAGGGTTGAAATCCGTGCGTAGCCAACGAGCATATACTCGTGCCTCTGTTTTGAGGGCGAAGTGTAAGGGAATGTTACATAACTAACTATCAGTCTACGTTTTTGAGACACAGATTTTGAGATAAGTTTTGCAACAGTTTTTGGTGGGGTGAAGCCAGTTTCTGGTTGGAGCGGGTGTTGCAAAAACGGTCGTTTTTGCAGCAGTTTCTGAGGAGAATTTAGATCGAGCCGATATGATGTTTGATTTGTAAAGGGTGGATCAAGCAATTATTAAGGAGCCTCAACTTTTTAGCTCGGCTGAATTTTGGTTGGTTGCATTTAATCTGGTCTCGTTTGCATGATGCGGTCTGGTTGCATTTAATTTGGTCTCATTTGCATTTAATCTGGTCTGAAATTTGGCTTCAGTTGCATTTAATTTTGTCTCAAAAAAACTCTGATTGCGGTCTGGAGTGATTATGATTGTGGTCTCCTACACCTATCCTGCGATGCGATAGAGTGAAACTGGGCAAAATGTCGCACTTATAAATTCGTAAAAACCTAGCGAAGAGGAGGTTACTTGAAATGTGTAGAAATTGGATATAACTCATAAGATATTGGGACAAGTCAGGTAAAAGTTCTGGCTAGCAAATCTGCAATCTGGCGATCGATGTTGGTCTGCTGAAAACGTCGTCTAGCCATCTCGTAGGCCGATTGGGCGATCGCGATCGTATACTCAGGTTGGTTATGACAGGTATTAATAACTTCTGCGAGCTGGTCTGGCTTGCCGGGAGGAACCAAAAAGCCATTGATGCCCGGTTCTATTAATTCAATAGCACCTCCAGATTGAGCAGCAACTATAGGTCTACCACACAGCATAGCCTCCACAATAACTCTGCCAAAAGGTTCGGGTGCGGTTGAGGTATGTGCAACTAAATCACAAATTGCCATTAACTGCGGAATATCTGAACGAAAGCCTAAAAACTTAACTCGAGCTTCAAGTCCTAATTCTGCCACTTGTTTGTGTAATTGCTGGACATAATCCTGCTCACCAAAGAGCGCATCACCCACTAAAATAGCTGTTACATTTTTGGGACAGTAGGTAAGTGCTTCAATTAAAATATGTTGACCTTTCCAAGGTGACAATCGGCTGAAATGACCTACGATAAATTGCCCATCAAGTTCTAGCTGTGTCTTGAGTTGGCTACTTTTAGAGTGATCGCTCTGATAGACTTCAGGCTCAAAGCCATTGTATACAACATCGATTATGTCCGAGCGTCCTCCTGCTTCTAGGAAAGCAGTCTGACTTGCTTTGGAGTTAGCAATAACCAATGATGCAAAGCGATTAGCCAAAGTTACAGCTACTTTTAAGTTAGTTGGGCTGAAATGGTCTGTAGATAAAATGTCATGCAAATGATACATGAGAGGGCGACGACTCAAAAAGCTAGCTAATGCACCAACAACTAGAGCTTTTTGCGTGTTGGCGTAGATCAAATCGTATTGACGAGCTTTTTGAACAACTTTAGCAATCAAAGGTAGTAGCGCGGTTACACTACTTAAACTCTGTGTCAAGCTGCTTTCTTTACGAACTTTGATGGCTTCAGTCGCTAACACCTCAACGGGAATTTGCTGTTGCTCTAGTAATTGCCTAAAAGAACCATCTACAAATAAGCCAACTAGACAGCTATCTCGATAGGGTTTGGCAATATCTATTAGGCAAAGCTCTGCGCCACCAGGCTTACCGCTCTGGTCGAGAAAGAGTATTTTCATCCGTTTTTTACCTAAAAACTTTTTCATTTATTCTACAGGACTTACGCAATTTTTCAATTGTGAAACTATCTGTAGTGGTAAGGTGCGGTGTGCAAAGAACTCTACAAGTACAGTCCTGGGCCCAACTTTCACAATTAGTCACGATATCTACTCTCATCAAGCTCTACATAATCCGTTCATAATGAAAATCTGGCACACCCTATAAGTCGATGCTCCTGTGCCAGTTGCGTAAATCCTAAACTAGAGTTTGTGCGTAATCTCTAGGCTTGTCAAAGAGAGGTGAAACCTCGTTTTTGTCTATGCTGTATCCTCGAAAAATCGTTAATTTTCCTGATAAGGACAAGCATAGGGATAAGTCCTATTCTAATTGTTTTGATACTCAGGCTAACAACACTTTTCTAACTTTTTGCGCGATTGTTGGCCAATCGAAATTTATAGCAGCGTATTCCTGACACCCTTCTCTAGAAGGCATGGGTACTTTTCCAGTTAGCAGTTCTTCCAATCGCTCAGCAATAGCTGTTGCCTCACAAGAAGCAGCAATCAAATTTGGTGAAAACGGCTCTAAAATTTCTGGCATTCCACCCACAGGAGTACATAGTGCTGGAGTGCCACAGGCGAGGGATTCTAGCACGGATAATCCAAACCCTTCTAAAGATTGGCTCGGCATCACACTTAGGTCGGCGGCTTGGTAAGCTATAGGTAGTTGGTCATCTGGCAAAAAGCCGAGAAATTTAACGTTGTCATTGAGTCCCAAATCTGCTGCTTGCTGCTCAAGAACCGCTTGTAGTGGCCCTTTGCCAGCGATCGCCAACCAGATATCAGGAATTTGAGGTTTAATCATTGCTATAGCAATTAACAGCTTATCGAGTCCAACTCGATGAACTAAGCGACGGGCTGTAAAGAGAATCCGGCGATTTTCAGGCCAGTTGATCTGCGTGCGGGCTTCAGGGCGCGATCGGTTGATTTGAAATCGCGAAAGATCGACACCGCCGGGAATTACGTGAATTTTGCTCCAAGGAACTTGATATTCTAGATATAAAATCTCACCAAATGCTTTGCTCAGAACAATAAATCGATCGCAACGACGATAGACCCTTTGTTCCATCCAATGCTTCAAAAAAACACTCAGCTTACCAGAACCCTCCTGCTTAGATTCTAATGCCCAAGGCCCGTGAAAGGAAAAGGTAACAGGAACCCCCCTAGGTAAAACTTGCAAAATAGGCAAACTATATAGTGCAAAATGTAGATTAATTGCATCAGGTTTTGCATATTTTCGCTGCCAAAAATTGGAGCGAATCAACCAAAGCCGTTCCCAGAGTCGATTTTCTGGTTCAGCTAAATTAGTGAGTTTTACGCCAGAGTTTGACTGAGTTTCTGGTAAACCTACTCCACACAATTCAACTCGATCTTGACTGGCTGCTAATTGATGCGTAAGCTCATATACATATCGATCCAAGCCTCCCGGTGTTTTCGGAAACCATCCGATGCCGACGCAAAGAATATTTGCTGCTGTAGCAGCAGGGTTACTTGTGTAGTTGTCCACTTGGTTGTTTGCAAATATACTACATTAAATTTACTATAACTGAGACATCCTGATTATAGCTGTATATTTCTGAGTGAGATTATGAAGAATCGATTCCTATTGCTAGTAAACAAATTATGGCAAAATCGGCGATTATTCATCCAAACAATCAATCATTTCCTCAATAATTTTAAGCCGATTGAGAACGATCGCCAACATTGCAGGATGAGTTTCCGAGCTCCTGCGATCGCAGGAGTCATAATCTCTACTGTAACTGCACTGTCTGTAGCTGCACTGTCTGTAACTTCAAACCCTTTACCCAATATCTCCTACAAAACATCTTGGATCGGTAACACCTTTGGCGGTGGCAGTAAGTGGGTACAAATTCAAATCGCTGCCATGTACGTGGGGAACGACGGAACGGTTTATACCAATAGCGTGTGGGATGAAGCGGGTAGAGAGGCAGGAATTTATAAAGATGGAGATGCGATCGGCAAAGCTAGTAATCTTCATGGATGGGGAAGAACTGGAGGAGAAGCAGTCACGGCCAATGGTAAGTACCTTTATATCGCCATGACACAGGGGGCAATAGACAGGATGCTAATTCAGGATTATCCCCCTTCTCAAACAAACTGGTATTGTGTGAGACGCTACAACTTATCTGGGGAGCCTGCTCCCTTTGCAGGTGGGCGTGGTTATGATAAAAGTATGTTAATTGTTAGCACCTCCGGTCAAGTAACTGGATTAGCTAACGCTGGCAGCGAGCTTTATGTCAGTGATAGTGCTGCCAACCGCATTCGCGTCTACGATGCCGAAACAATGGCAGAATTACGCAGTTGGTCAGTCGATCGCCCCAAACTAATAGCTGTAGATACTCAAAGTAACCTATGGATTCTACAAGCGAAAGACGCTACTAATCCTCCCAAGATACTGCACTATTCCAAGACAGGAACTTTATTGTCCAAGAAAATTACGGATGTTGTAGACCCTACAGCCCTAGCTATGGATAATCAAGGCAGACTGTTGGTTGCGGAAAATGGCCCCCGTCAACAAGTGCTGATCTACAACATCACAAGTATACCCACCTTGGTTGGGACTTTCGGAACTCAGAGGGGAATCTACTCAGGAACACCCGGAGAAATTGGAGACCTCAAACTCGGAGGTTTGACGGGGGTGGGCACGGACGCAAGCGGAAATCTTTATGTTAGTCTTGATGGTTTTAATCGGTCAGGAACGGACTTGAGGAAATTTAATGCAAGCGGATCAATGGAGTGGAGATTGCTGGGCTTGCAATTTGTAGATAATGCCGATGCCGATCCTGGGACTAATGGAGTGGACGTGTTTACCAAGCAGGAACACTTTGTCATGGACTATAGCAAAAGCAATGGTCAGGAATGGAGTTATAAGGGATATACCCTAGATAAATTTCGCTATCCAGACGATCTGCGGCTACAAGAAACAGTACATGGGACTACCTCGGTCTTCGTGCGTCGCATTGAGGGAAAGCGTTTTCTTTATCTCACCGGAATGTTTGCCGATAGCCTCGCCATTTACCGTTTTGATGGAGAGAGCGCGGTTCCCAGCGCAATCTTCTCTCGCAAGCATTCTAAGTGGCCCGCTAATCAGCCAGCAATAGGAAGCTGGCTATGGCACGACAAGAACGGGGAGGGTTCTATTCAAAGCGATGAATATGAAAGTCTAGGTGCAGAAGATGATTCGATTTGGGGTTGGGAAGTTGATAGCAAAGGGGATGTTTGGCAAGCTAGTGAAGCTGGCTACATCAAACATTATCGCTATCAAGGATTGGATACTCATGGTAGTCCAATTTATACGAGCGCCGCTTCCGAAGTTATACCCAGGCCAGCACCGTTTAACAAGCTCTTAAGAGTCAAATATTTTCCTGATACAGATGTCATGTATCTAGGAGGCTATACAGTCGATCGCCCACACACCGGTGAGGAATGGGGGATAGTTGGCACAGAGATTGTGCGCTACGACAACTGGACAAAGGATAAAAAACTACGCTGGCGCATAACTCTTCCCTACGATCCAAAAGCCAACCCCATGCTGATTATTAAGGCAATGGATGTGGCAGGAGATAGAGTATTTGCTGTTGATTCTAGAAAGGCTGATGTATATGTGTATGATGCCGGGACGGGAGCATTTGTAGCCAAATTAAGCCCCGGTTCAGAGGTTGGTAAGGAGACTGGCTGGATTGATATCCCCTACGCATTACGAGCTTATCGGAGAACAAATGGTGAGTATCTGGTATTTGTAGAGGAAGATGCAAAAGCCAAGGTGATTATGTATCGACTCGGACAAAAATGATGAAAGTAAGTCTTTGGAAATGAGCCAATTATATTACAAAGTATAAGTCTAGATATTACCCAAATTTCACCCAACTCAAGCTTCCAAACTTTATTTTTTTTCCATACCAGAGCACTCGCAATACAATTCCACCGTTCTCTTAACCATCAGTTCCCGATCGAACAGTGAGGAAGCATACTCCGCACATTGTTGACCCATCTGCAAGCGAAAATCCTTGTTCGCAAGCTTTTGGATAGCCTTTGATAAAGCCTCTGCATCATCGAAGGGAACGATATAACCTGTTTTTCCTTCCTCAATCTGATCCAGAGCTCCTCCTGCTGGTGTCCGGATCGGAACTGTCCCACAGCACATCGCTTCCGCCACCACTAAAGCACACCCTTCTAAGCGGCTGGGTAGAACAAAAATATCCGATGTCCAATACACTTCTCGCATATCATTTAGATAGCCCGCAAAAATAAAAGAATGCGAATCATCTTCACTGACAAAGGCATATTCCTTAATCTCCTGCTCCCGATCCCCAGAACCCGCAAATAAACACTTCAAAACCATTTCGGGAAATTCCTTTCTCATTTGCCTAACTGCGTCGATCAAAACATCATGTCCCTTAATCCAATTGAGTCTTCCTACGAGAGTACATACCAGCTCTTTTTCCTCAAATCCGAACTTCTCCCGTGCTTTTTGTCGCTCTTCAGAGCTAGGAAGACGAAAATAGTTTGTATCAGTGCCAGCTAATATCTTGCGAACTTTGTTTTTATGAAACCCCAAATCTTGGATCAAAAATCTTTCAATCTCTGAAGAATAGGCAATAAAGGCTTGTGGTGCAAACGCTCTCAAATATATCTGGTATTTTCTGATTTTAGGTCGCAATACAGATTTTATGAATGTTGAATTATCATCTTCGATTAATAAATGAAAGGTAGCAACACACTCTAACTTAGTGAAAATTTTGAGGAGACGCGCCAGCAGCAACATCGAGTATCCATGTGCGTGAAATAGGGAAATTTCGTATTTATTTACTATCTCCTTAATCCGACGAATATTAGCCCAGGTTGGAAGAAAAGGTTTCATATCCTCAAATACGATCCAGTCTTCTGATAAGTCTTTGAGTGCTTGAAAACTATCTTCAGAACCTGCATCGTAATTCACTGATCCCGTAATCAGGACTACCCTCCACCCAACCGCTTTGAAACCACGAATCAGAGTCTCACAATGAGAGGCAACACCGTCATTACAATCGACACGCTTTAAGAGAAATCCTACTGTTTTTTGTGTTTTCATTTTCTGTTATTTCCCTCACAAACTGTTACCCTTGACACGGAGTTTTTTTTGACTAACGACTGATGCTGTTGGCAAAAGTGTTACAAACATTCCTCATGATTTTTACTACATTCAAGAAGAAACGACAATTTTTGGGCTTTATTTTATGTAATCACAGTGAAATGAATGAGTATTATCTAGATTTTTCTAGTTTTTAGCTAACTGTTGTTAGCCCTGAAACTCAAAGCATCAACCTGATTTGAAGCCTGCAATCCGTTGATGCTGGTAGTGCTTATTAGCTGCCAGGCCTAGACCCAAAAATCCCCAGAAAACCATGCCCGGGAGACTAATGATCACATTTGAGCCAGCTAGCATCGGCAGGAACCCAACAACAATAGCACGAGCTGCACTGGCAAACGGATCGGACTTAGGCTTAGAGCCTTGAAACAGGCTATAAAAAATTAGGAGTAGCCCACCTATATAGGGAGTGGCTCCCATCCAGCCCAAGGTGAGGAGTAGTTCGATAATTCCACTGTCAATCGGCTTAAGAGTTCCATTTCCCTTACCAATAACCTCACTAAGCGCAAGATAGAGTGTTCTGCCGTAGAGTTCTGCTCTGTCCTTTGCACTCTGATCATCTTTAACGTTAGACAAACTCGCTACACGAGACTGAATGACTTGGGAAAACGGCTCGACTGTGGATAATGGTATAGTACATAGGACGAGCATTAGGATAAAAGCCATTAAACGAATCTGTAAACCACCTTTTAGAGAACCGATTAGGGTAATTAAGGCTATTATAAAGCCTCCCCAAACTGTGCGTACCGATGTTAGCAGGAGAGACAAGATGCCAACAGCTAAACCAGGAATACGCAAGGTTCCTTGACCAATAAATAGCAAGATATTCCCCGCTAGCATCACGCTTGCAAACTGTAAGGGCGCATTCATGGTACTCCACACTCGAAGTCCAAGGGGTTCGGGCTTTCCCATGCTGGTATAGAGTTTTGTCTGTATAAGCCAGAAACAATCCCATTCAGGTGCAACTAAGTATTGATAGACCCCATAGGATGCTGTCACTAACACACACCAGAGAAAAGTGCGCTGAATGTTTTCACGATAGCTGGGATAATCTCGCCAGTTTACAAATAAGTGGAAAGCAAACAGAATGGGGCTTACCCAAGTAATCAGAGAGATGATCGCCGGCACAGGTGAGCCATTAATCAGACCAACCAGAAAACCATAGAATACACCAAGAGCAGAGAACACAAAGGGTAAGCTACCTTGTTCATGTGCTTTAGGAAGGTTACGGTAAAAGGTGATAATAGTGATCATTGCCACCAGTGGGGGGGCTAATAACATGGGACTGGGATCGGTAAAGCCACTGCGACTATCGGCGACACGGCGAATAAACGGCGTGAGGAAAAACACCCACCAAGTGAAACCTATATAGAGGATGGGATAGCGCAAATATAGGAACAGACCGACGGCAAGAGAAGCCGCTGGAAAGATGATGTTTAGAATCCTGCCAAGACCTGCTGCAAGGCATAGGGCAGTAATCAGTAAGAGTCCGAGGATTGCCCTCCAAGCTGCCTGCGGTTGTAGTGTCAGAGAGAAGCTTTGTTTGCGAGAGTTATTCGGAATTTCCTGTATTTGACTCATTACTAACTACTTTTTAGGTTTGGGGTATCTTTAACTAGGTATTAAGTTTTAAGTCTGAGGTTTTAGGAATCTTTAACTAGGTTTTAGGTTGGAAAAATTTTCTTTCCTAGCACCTAAAACTTTACATCTTTATTTGGACTGTTGCCATGTCTCCCAAGCCTGCCAACGTCCACGTAGAGATGCCAGTAATTTCTGTCCTGCTAAGGTTCCTTCTTTAGGCAGGAATCGGAACCCTTGTAAAAAACCAGGCGCATTTCGTGTTCCCACGAATGTTGCCCAGATCACAAATGCAATACGTTGTGTCGATGGTAGGTTTTCTAACAAAACTAAAGTTTCATTGTGTGCGGCATTAATCAAGGCAATGTCATTGAATCTATTGCGTTGATCTTCGTCAAAACGTTGTGCTGGAAAGTGATCGACTGCTACTTTTGGATCGTAGATTAGTTTCCAGCCTGCCCGTTTCAAGGCTAGACTAAATGCTAGTTCAAAGTGTACCTGGGCTCCCGTACCTCGCATCCGGGTATCGAAGTGCATTTGGCCGATCGCACTCCGCCGAAAACTCATGTTTACACCCTTAAGCACATCTACCTCACGGGCTTCTCCAACCCCTAAATGATGTTCACCGATGACTCGTCCAAACCACTGCACTTGTCCCACTACCTCGCGTTCCCCCTCTTCTAACTGGGTGCCGTGATACACCCAATCCCGCCCCCCTACACCACCGATATTGGTATCGGACAGAAAGTGAGCCTCAATGCGTTCCAGCCAATCGGTGTGAGGGACGGCATCATCATCCGTAAAGGCGATGATATCCCCACAAGCGGCATCCATCCCTGCATTCATGGCGGCTACCACACCAGATACGCTCACTGTGGCAGTTCGCAGTGGTAAGAATTCTGGGTTCAATGTTTGGACAAATGTCCAAGTCTCAGTATCCGTATCCCGAACTACTACTAAGATTTCATCGGCAGGACGTTTTTGCTTTTTGAGTGCGTCTAAGCAGCGTGCTAAGTCTTTCGGGCGACGGTAACTGGGAATCACAACTGAGATCGTCAGCACGGCTGGAGTTCCTCAAATAAATTCACATAATTACGTGCCATATTAGCCCAACTATGCTGCTCTGCGATAGTTCTGGCTACTTGACCCATTTGCTGTCTTTGTTGCCGATCGCATTTAACTAATTGATTCAACGCTTCAGCTAATGCCTGTGTATCGTCTGAGTCTGGCAAAACGAAGCCACAGTCTGGTGTCACCAACTGGGCCGCCCCCGTCGTAGCAGCCGTAATCACGGGTATTCCTGTCGCCATCGCTTCCAGTACCACTAAACCAAAAGGCTCATAACGGGACGGAAAAACTAAAAAATCTGCTGCTTTCATCAAGTCGGGAACATCTTGCCGGAATCCCAGAAAATGTACTCGATTTTCTAAGTTTAGCGATCGCGCTAACTCAGGATAGGGACTACCTGCGGTTCCACCCACAACTCCGAGGTGCAACTGGGGAACTTGCACTAAGGAATGCAGGACTGTATCCAAGTTTTTCCGAGGTGTACGGATATCCCCAACAAATAGCGCCAGGGGCACTTCCTCTGGTAAACCCCATTTTTGCCGATTGACAATACCTGGAGCAAACTCTTGTAAATCAATGCCATTTAAGATCACCCGAATGAGATCTCGCGGGACACCAATCGCGATTAATTCTTGGGCGACTTTCTCAGAAACAGCTACTAGGACTTTCGCCCGATCGAAAGCTTTTTTCTCCCAATCAGCATTTAAGGCAGTGTAAAACCGCTGATAAGTGCCACGCCAGCTTAGATTTTGTGTTGAGAGATTGAAGGGCGATCGCAACCAGGAACTATGGACAAAATGCACTGCATTAACATCTCCCCTAGCCGAAGTAATTGCACCATTGAGTTTGATCAGGTCAAATTCTTTTTGGTGTTTATTTAACCACCAAGCACTTTGGGCCGAGAAAGCTATTTCGCGGACAAGTTGCAATGGATACCCTTTAACTGGGATAGCAATCCAATCGACTTGATTGTGTTGTTGAAGTGCCAAATCTACGCTACTTGCTAACAAGGTAACATGATGACCGCGACGAATCGCTTCCCAGGCCACTTCATAGTTTACCCGACCTTGACCATCACCAATGGCGACTTTATGAGTAACAATACAAAGCTTCATTTAGTACCTCTTTTATGAGACAAAGCTGCTTCATAAAAAGCCAGATTATCACGGGCTATTCGGTGCCAACTATATTTTTGTGCCGTAGCATAGGCATTACGGCGCAATTTTTCTAGGTAGGGGCGGTCTGTAATTAAGCACTCCACAGCTTGCTCGATCGCCTGACTGTCGCGGGGCGGAACTAAAATACCATTATCTCCATCACGCACCACTTCCATCGGCCCTGGGGTTGTGGTAGTTACAGGGGCTAAACCGCAAGCTATAGCATCGATAAGAGCTACGCTAAACCCTTCGCAGAGGGTAGGAAAAAGCTTGATATGATGTCCGCGCAAGAGTTCGGGTATAGTTTCATGTTGGTAGTGTGGCACAACTCGGATGCGATAGTGTACAGATGGCTCGAAATCTGCATAAACCTGAGCCTCAGGGCAGCCCGTCCCCATAATAAAACTCACCTCTACTTGAGGATAGCGGGCAAGGATTTTATTTAATGCTGGAACACTATAATGAATCCCTTTGCGAGGGATATAAGTTGCCACCCAGGCGATACGAATAACTGAATCTTCTGCTTCTGGCGTTGGCTCAAAATTTAGATTGAGAAAAGCCTCTGGGATTCCATTAGCGAAAACATGAGTCCGTCCAGGATCAACCCCTAATTTTTCAACATCATACTCTAAATCACGGTTATTGCTGAATAAGCTCAAATCTGCATCCCGCAAAAAATTAGCGACCTCCAAGAGTCAGAAACCTTCATGATAGAGCGGATATTTCCAACTCAAGTTTAAGTTGCCAAGGCGGGTCTCTTCTAAGTTTTCTAGGTGCATAATATGCTTAAGACCGTGGCTCCGTGTCACTAAAACCGGACTATTATCGGTACGGCGCAGTTTTGCCCACACCCAGGCATCGCCAGTTGAGGCATCTATAACATCAACGGCTTGTTTTTGGGAGAGTGCCAATAGGTGACTAGCCAGAAATTCAGGAAACAGCATCCACTCTACCATTTCTGGCAACTTCTGTGGCAGGTTATCAAAAGAGTAATATTCTACTTCGTGACCTAACTTTTGATCTTCCTGGCTTAGTCGCCATGTGAGACCAGGAGCGCCGGCATTGGGGTTTAGATTATGATGAATCGTGAGTAAGATTTTCATAATTTCAGTATAATTTCCTAAATTCACCTTTTTTATTCGCTAAATAACAAGTTGTGACCATGAAAATAATCGATCGTTTTTTCATATATCTTTTGAAGTTTATTAACATGAATATCCATTGTGAACTCTTTTAAAAACCAGGCATGACCCTGTTGGCCTAAAAAGCGACTTTTCTGATAATTTGTACTCAGCTCAGTTATGGCAGCAACTAGCTGTTTAATATCATTAACTTTAACAAGGATGCCTGTTTCTCCATTGAGCAAATAATCGGGGATCCCACCAACTCTGCTAGCAATGACAGGTCGGTAACGAGCATAAGATTCCAAAGTAATGAGCCCAGCAGGTTCGGGCCAAACACTAGGAAAAATTATGGCAAAACACTGCTGATAAAGTACGTCCATCCTTTCACTGTTACACCAACCGTGCCAAGTAACACGATTGGTCAATTCCAATTGATTTACCAATTTTTCCATCCGGGGTCGATCCCAACCTTCACCAGCAATGTCAAGATGAATTGACACCTCTGTTTGAGCTAAAGCTTTAAGAAGCCATTCTAGCCCTTTATCAGGAACAATTCGTCCTGCGAATAAAATTCTTTGATTTTGGTGTATTTCAAGTGTTAGTGGTGCAGTAACACTTTTAGGAATTGGCGTACCGCACCGCAATGTTACAGTTTGCTCAGCAGGCCAACCATTTTTTATAAGCTGCTCGCGCACATAATCACTATTAGCAATAACAGGAATCCTGAGTTTTTTGAGTTTTTCTAGTAACCGATAAGAGCTTAATATGTTATGGACAATTTTTTGAGGCCGCCTACTTCCGCATCCATCTATCAGATGACCCCACGTACATCCCAGAACGGACATAGAACGAGTACAAAATTGTTCAGAGGTTGAAAAATACTTAGTTCCACTAGGGCAATACGGGTTGTGATTGTGAGCGGTGAAGATAGAAGGACATTCTCCTGTAATATCAATTAACGCCCTTTCTTCCTGAACGTGAAGCAATTTGAACTGGGTCTGATCGATACCTTCTAGTGATGTAATAACATCTTTACTCACCCCAGGCATCCCATAACTTGCCAAAGTGGATACATAAGTCTCTAAGCCACCTCCTGTACTTATATCTGAACAAGCATATAGATAAATTAGTTTTTCGTTAGTCATTAGCTGCCTCCAATATTTGGATTTTTTTTTAGATACCTATTTTAAATAGCTACATTCAACCACAGCTTATGTCTCACATCATTAACGTAATGCCTCAGGGCAATTTCTTTACCAGCGTACTTATCTGGATAAATAAATTGATCTTCAACACTTAGAACATATCGTTTTGAGCAGAGAGGCTTTGCCTGATTGTAGTGCATTGTCAAATGCACCAAAGTTTGTTCAGTAAAATAATCATTAAGTTTTTCTAGCTTTGACAAACGTTCAAGGGCAAAACTCCAATCTAAGGGTTCTTTGAAGACAATAAATCCGCCGTTTACTGAATTTAACTTTTCAACCTCATCATAAATGACTCGCTCATCCATTTTGCAAGCACAGTCAGGCAGATAACGAGAAACCGTATTACCAGAATTCGCTAAATTAACTAAGTCGCTGGCCCCTGGAAAAAATAAAATATCTGAGTCGGTATAAATCGTTGTTTGATTAACAGGAATTGACAGTAATGCCAATAACTTTCTGCCCATTGCATGCTGGGCGGCATAATCATAAACAGATTGAGGTAAATCGGTTCGCTTCAGCTTTTCTAGTGGCACTACCTCAACACAGGGATGAATTGCCTCGAGTAGCTTGCAACTGTTTTCCGTGTAGCTACCATCAGAAATGATAGTAAAACGTTCAGGAATGCCAGCATAGCGGATGAAGGAGCGAATACTTGCTACTTGTTCGGGTAGATCGCGCTCGCATGAGAGAGCGTAAACGGCTATTGGAACACGCTGAGTTTGCTTCAGAGGAATTTTCGCAATTTGTGGAAGTACTGATTTATAAAGGGAGCGCATCAGCCTTCCTTGGATTCTAGCAACATGATAAGGAATATTCACCATTAACTTAAACCAAAATAACAACTATCTACAACATAAATATCAGCTTAGCCCGCCTAGATGCTGACTAAATGCGACGATCCAAGAGCGATTGCTGAAACCAACCTTTCAGAATTGGCTGAATCGTTAGTTCTAAGAAACTGGCAAGACCGATGGTTAGAGTACCCCAGGCAAGTAGACGTAGGGTGAAACTCCCGGGAGAACCACTCCAGGGGAAGTAGTTGGAAACCAGATGCATCATAGGCATATGCAGAACATAGATCCCATAGGAAATGCTTCCAATGAAAGCAAAGACAGCGATCGTCTTAGACTGTATTCGCCAACGTATGAGGGCAACTGCTAGAACTGTATGTGCAGCAGCAATCCTCAAAGTAACATCTTCAAACAACTGACCTATGGCTAGTAAATAACTGCTATGGGCTAGGGGTACGCCCATAGCCAATACCTTTAGAACTCGCCAGCCTGGTAACGGACAATTGGCAACTGCTGTAAATAAAAGAGCGCAGATGGGAAAATAAGCCATATCAGTAAGATTTATCTCTGAAGCATTTGAACGAGCAAAGCCTAAGCTATCGAGGAGGAATTCCACAGTAGCCAAACGATCCGTAGCAATGAATAGGAGTAGATAGGTAAACAAAGGCACTTTTGACGGATCTCCTACTGCTTGTCTGTTCCAAGCTAGCCAAAGCCCAAATAACCAAAACAGCCAACCTGCAGCATAGCCAGATAGAAGTTGTGGAAACGAGGGAATAAACCAACCTAGACACGCCACAATGAACGTACTCCATACAAGGGGTATAGTCTTAGGACGGAAATACCAAATTGCTAGAAAAGCAAGGTAATAAATGACTTCGTAATGCAGCGTCCATAGAACGCCGTTGCCTGACAGAAGGGCAGCGATTGACCCCTGCAAGAAAAATAAGTTACCAAGAACCGTTTTCCAGGTATCATGCGGTGATGCCAGCACCGCAAGGATTATGGAGAGCAAATAGATTGGATACAAGCGGATGAAACGCCGTAGTAAGTAACGAAGGGCATTGGCTCGTGAGAAGGGTGCTTGGTTCGTTAGACCAATTACGTAGCCAGAGAGAACAAAGAAAATTAAAATGCCTCCATGGGCGGCGTGAAAATAGTCCTGAAAGGGGAAAGTTGGATGATAAGCAGGGTCAAGTTCGTATTTAAAGCCAAAAACATGGGCATAAGCAACCCACAGGGCAGCGAGTCCACGTAACCCTTCTAAGGCATAGTTATAGGAGGCTTTACTACCTATTTTGCTAGCTGGGACAAAATGTTCACGTAGATCCAAGTCAGCTAGGGTATTCTCACGCATATCATAATTTAGTTGAAAAAGTAAAGAGAAAGCACTGGCTGAATTTAGGCATTTTTTTAATCGTAAACAACAACTTGGCGTTAGTAAAATGTCACCTGCTTAGGGTAATTTATCACCTTCTAAACAACTCAAATTCTACTGTGAAAAACTGTAAGCATTTGTAGCACTTGGAATTGAACGTCAATGGTGTTGAGAGAGAGACAGGGGTGCGAATGAAACGCCGGGACAGTAATATAGTGGGTGAATACGGCGAGTAAAATATTGTCATAAATAGATTGTATCATACTATTGTTTTTCTTGGTTTATTGAAATTTTTGAAATCTGCCTTCTCAAAACTCTTGTAGCTCTTTGCAAGGAGTCCAACCTCTTTCTCACTGAAATTTCAAGGATAGCCATTCTTCCTGATACTTTTTCTCATCATGGTTGCTGTCTCGCTCTAGATAAATACTTTCTATACAATTAAGCATACCTATGTAGATTACATCAAGACTAAACCACTTTTCTCATGCTTCTCTGGCTAAATTTCCCATTGTTAAAGCTTGAGCTTCATACCCCTCAATAATTCCTGGTAACTCATGAATTTTACTTTCGGAAACTCTAATGGAGAAATCTAGCCATGTTGGTCCATCTGGTGCGGCCCAATCGTCTGATAGGATGACGGGTACTCTACCCATCTTCATGGTTTTAAATAAGCGAATCGATGCGGGACAATTTCCTCTAGGGCAAAGAACGAACTTACTATTGATTAACTCTTCTGTATAAAATACTTTTTGTTCATCTGAGTGATGACACCATTCATAAGTGCGGTTTATTGCAATGTCATCTCTGGAAAAGTTTGATTAAAAAATATTTAAGCGGGTAGGAGAGGAGGCATATCCACGAAATGAGAATAATAGCTTAGGTTCAATATCTTTTTTCCTGCTAAAAATCTCATCCAAATCGAATTGTATTGTGTTAAGTAACCATCCGACCTAAATCGCTTTCTATTACTCTGAGACGAACTCAAACGAATGTACACTCTTGGCATCAAACCCCCTGACGTATCTGCACAATCAATCGCGAAACATCGGTTGGGTGATTTTATAATCAAATCTTCTGATAGCAGACTATAAACATATTGTTTGTGTTTAATATACCAAGGCTCAACATAAATAATTAAATCGGCATCATTTGAGATTTTTGCTAAAGAATATCTTTGATTGAATTCACTGTAAATGGCTTTTTTACCTAGCTCAATAAGAAGCGGCGCAGCATGAGGATGCTGCCCTTTGGCTGTAGTGGTAAAGTAGACTTTCATGTTTTTCAAAAGTGCTTTTCGAGCAGTACAATTTCAAAATTACTAGATGCCATCTGCTGAGAGTGATTCATCACTTCCTAAAGAGCTTTGAGCGTGCAGCGAGGGAAACATTGGTGCGAATGAAGCTGCGGGATAGCAAAATAGCAGGACTAGACTGTACTGCTTTTTTAGCAAAATCCCAAGATAGCTGCTCTTTGCCTCCCAGGTATGCTTGTCGGGCCCAGCGAGCGTAATTTAAGCTGTCTCGCAATCCTTTGATGTATCGGAGGACAATTTTCGTGAGTAGTGCGCTGCGTTGAATCGATGCTGGTAGCCAGACAAAATCACTGACATAGTGTTTGTCAAACATCATTCTAAAGCCGTCTACTAGAGAGTAGGCTGGCGCCAGGTCATGAAACTTACTTTCTAACTGTTGATCTGAAAATGGCTGGCTACCAAATACCTGGGCTTCCTCTTTGTTCGGCGAGTGGATAAAGGTTCTGAGCACGTCTTCGGTCACTCGATGAAAATACCTTACTTCACACTCTTCAGGCTGCAAATGATCTGTCAATCGCTCAGTAAAATCTAGGATTGCTTGCTGCTGAACTAAGACTCCCCATTGGAGGCCTCTTTCATTTTTCTCTGATCTCAGTATCGGAGTGTACTGCCGATCGTGTGTCTCGTATCTGACAGTGCTACCATGATCCGCAGCGAGGAACAGCTCTAAAATCGGAGAACTGCTAAGCGAACCCCGTTCGGTCATAGCATCAGGCTCTAAAAAATAAGGTATTAAACGGTCGGTTGAGAATGGTGTGATACGTCTTTCCAATCCAAAGTAAAACCCAGGTACTCCACCGTCCGGATATAGATTGGCAATTGCCAAGATTTGACTCAATGAGCGTTGCGATCGCCCAGTCCAGCCAGAATCGACGATCGCAAACGATGTCCCATCACCAATGCCTGATTGTTGGAAGTAGCCGATCGCTTTCTCTCGGTAGATAGCAGCCAAGTCAACAATCCGATCAATAATCTCTTGATCCTGAAAGGCTGCTTTGAGCGCCGTGAAGTCCTGTTCGGTCAGATTTTTGTCCCACATCTCGGCAGACAAACCGTGGCGTATGAGTGCATCAGCAATCTGTTCAGGTTGAATATTGACGCGAGCGCACGCTAACCGCACTGAGAAGAACGGAGGTTTGTCAAAGAGCCATTCCTGTTCGGTTTCACCAATTTGTTGAATTGAGGGAAAGTGAAAGGCTTGCCGGGACCCATAAAAGTATTGACAGTCGATGTCATAGCCCCACTTACGGCAGATGATTTGGGCGATTTTCCAGAGAATTTGTCCATCTCTTGCCATGAAATACA
The DNA here is from genome assembly GCF_036705385.1 of Microcoleus sp. B3-A4. Taxonomy (NCBI): domain Bacteria; kingdom Bacillati; phylum Cyanobacteriota; class Cyanophyceae; order Oscillatoriales; family Microcoleaceae; genus Microcoleus; species Microcoleus sp. B3-A4. The sequence goes on from NZ_JAUBUI010000067.1 coordinate 19,748, forward strand.
GCCTCCGGATTCCCTGACGCTTCGCCTCCTCTAGGGTCCAATGCACGAATCCAAAAAATACAGGGGCAATGACATTAGCCGCTGTATTCCAGATTACCTGTCGATGCAAGTCTGTCTCTTGGCAGTGCAACCGACACAAGCGGCTGGCACCTGCTAAAAGCGAACGAAATCGAAGTGGCAATTGTTCGGTGTCTGCAATGAGTCTTTCGTAGCGATTTAGGTGTGTTTCTAGGAAAGGCTGAACTTGAACGCCTAGTTTTTTGGGTACTTTGATATCAGAATATAAATTGTCCCCGGTGTGGTGGAGCTGAGAAGCCTCGAGTTTCTGCTGGGTGAGATGATGTTGGAATAGTTGTCCGGATACCTTATGAAGTCCGACTTCATTGGAGACGTGGAGTACATCACCCTCTGCCCAAATTTGATGATCTTTGAGAAAGCCTCGAATCGCCTCCGAGGATAAGTACATATCTGAGAGATAGGCGATCGATTGGTTTTCCTGATGTAACGCTTGAATTTTGAGCTGAATGGCTGGAACTGGACGGAGGCTAGCACGTTCTAGTTTAATTTCATTGTGCATTGCTTTCTTGCTATCTATTTCGCTCCACTTCAAGGATTCAGCTAGTTGATCATAAATTTCCTGTAGTGTTACTTCATTCGTTGTAGATCCTTGTCTTGCCCTGCCCTCAGCTTCAATTCTCAGCTGACTCCAAACCTCTGGAGGAATTGTAATTAGACCATCGTGCTTTAAGTGATTGCCTAACTCCCAAAACAAATCGGTTGGCTTAGCCCAGATACGAGTCAAAGCCGTGTCAAACACATCAAATGAGTGAAAGTGTGCTTGCCTTATTAATTCAAAAGTCTGGTGAGGTTGTTTCATAGAAGTTGCAAATAAGTTAAAATTTTTTTCTTTGTTTCCAACCCACTAATATTGAATGCAGGGCTTTATAAGTCTGAGGTTTCAAAAATTGCTTGGCAGCAATCAAAAAAATTAGGCGAAGATAAGAGATAAAAAATATTAATTTTGGTCTCCTAATGAAAGCCTGCTTGGCGAACCAGAAAGCTTCATAAAAATCATCTTTAATGAGGTATCCCCAAGCATAAAGGGTGCACAGATGGCTAGAACCAGTTCTTTCTACATTCTTAAATTCCTTTGGAGCTAATTGAACCGAACGTTCCATCACCTGATCAACTTCCTGAATCATTAACCTGAAGTTTGTAGACATACTATTAGGATATCTACGATATTGAACAAGTGGTTCTGGGATCACAAAAATTGGGAAATGCAAAGCAATACGTAACCACATATCCCAATCTGCTGCCGAGCTAAGGCTGCGTTCAAAAAAACCTACTTTTTCAAAACAAATGCGACGGACTAAGGGAGTACTACCACAATAAAAAATATTAGAGCGAAATAGTGCTTTTGTAAGATCCTTCCCACCTTCAGAACAATCATAGAGATCTATAAAATTTCCGTTGCGATCGACATTAGATATCCAAGAACTTACCAAACCAACGTCTAGATGTTTTTCCAAATACTCTACTTGCTTTTGTAGCTTGTTAGCTTCCCAAATATCATCAGCATCTAAAAATGCTAAATATTCACCTTGAGAAGACCACATACCCGTGTTTCGCGCTCCTGATATACCTTGATTTTCTTGAGAAATTAGTTTTACTCTTGAATCTTTGATTTCAGAAGCCCATTCTACAATGCCATCAGGGCTGCCATCGTTAATGATTAAAACTTCAAAATCAGTAAAGGTCTGATTTTGAACCCTTTCTAACGTCTCTGGAAGAAAAGCCATTGCATTGTAAGCTGGGATAATAACTGAAACTTTGGGCATAATAACTCCTAGTTTAATAATATGATTCAATTATTATGATTAATAATCCCAGGAAGTTGTAAAAAAATACAAAATCCTTAACTAAATGCTACCAATCACCTCTCGAAAATAGCGATCACCATCATACACAGGCATCAATACAGTACTTTAGGCATTTTGTCTCGCCTCTTTTAGAACGTTCTCGTACAAAATGCTGTAACGCTCAATCATTGTCTCTGTTGAAAACAACTCCCGTGCCCGTTGACGGTTTCTTGAACCAATACTCAATCGCCGTTCACGATCTTCTAGAAGCTCAATAACAATATCTGCTAAAGCATCGCTATCACCAGGTGCAGCAAGCAGATTACGATCACCAAGAATTTCAGGAATCGCGCCGACATCATAACCAACAACTGGAAGCCCCATACTCATGGCAAAAGGGCTTACCTGTCCAAAACTTTCCCAATATACAGGAGCAATAAAAATGCTCATCTTCTCAAACTGATTAGGCAGTTGCTTATAAGAGATATAGCCAGTGAAAGTAAAAGCATCAGTGACACCAGCTTGTTTTACAGCGTCCTGATATACTTCTAACAATTTGCCACCCCCTACGATAAGAACCTTTGTTTGTGAACGACGCTGAACAACTTTAATGAAAACATCAATAGCCGTTTCATTAATCTTGTCGCCATCTAAGCGGTAGACCATGCCAATGCAATCATCTGGAAAATCAGCAGTATCTTTTCTTGAAAAAAAGCAAACATCTGAACCAGGATAAACCGTTACATTTCGGCTGTTTAGATGACCATGCTCACGAGCAACATAGTCACTAACATAGACATAGTACTTCACCTTATTACTGACGTAAGGATCAGTTGGAATATTAATGTTTTCAATCACAGTGTAATTGTTTACTTGGATAGCCTGAAATACTTTGTCGTACCACTTCCAATCTCGTCCAACCCAATCATTCTCATGTGTACCCAAATAATGAATATGAACAATATCGGGCTGAAGCATTTGAAGGATTTGAAGCGGTTCACGAAAACTTTTAAACTGCTCAAATAGATGGATATTTATTCCTGCATATCCAGCAATATCTGGGAGTTCTTTAGTAATTACTTCTTGTTCGAAACGATGCCCCAAATGTTCAATCAAATCTACAACTAGTTGCGCCGAGCCACCCGTTCTAAAATTTCCGATCACGTGTAAAATCCGGGGTCGTCTTTCCTGAATAGGATGAATGATATTAACCTGATATGGTTGAAAATCAGAGCTAAAGTTTTTATGGTTTCGGGACCTTCTCTTCTGTTTAAGAATATCCTCTTTAAACCGATGGAGCTTATGTCTAAGGAAATGATACCTTTCACGTAGTTCACGCTTTGTAGCTTTAAGAGTATAAAAAATTAGATAGTGTAGATCTGAAAACATCTCTAACTGAGTGTAGAGGTGTTGATTTTCCACCCGAAGGATATCAAATTTCGTTCTTAATGTTTGAATTTGCTTTGAAGACCCACTCTCAATGTCAGTTTGAAATACATCTAGTATTTCTGAGCTAGAGGAACAAATCGATTTATTTGATTCGCTTTTTGATGTATCCATGTTCCAAATTATCCTAACAAAAAAACATTACAGCTATCTTCGAAATGATCTTAAAACTATATCAAGCAGGTTTTTGTTTAAGCCTACTCCCTTCGATCAAGTTAAATCGAGAAATAAGGAGTTCCTCCTCATCATATCTTTTCATGCTGCATTTGGTGATATTTCCAGAGCTTGCCGTGCTGTGACAGCAACTCTTGATATCCTCCTTGCTCGACGATACGCCCCTGCTCAAGTACCACAACCTTATCTGCTCGGACAATCGTAGATAACCGATGGGCGATTGCAATCACTGTCCGACCCATAGACAGCTTTTCCAATGACTCCTGGATCAGTCGCTCAGATACGGAATCTAAAGCGCTAGTAGCTTCGTCCAAAATCAAGATTTCTGGATCGCGCAACAAAGCACGAGCGATCGCAAGTCTCTGGCGCTGACCACCTGATAAACGTACACCGCGATCGCCCAGTTCAGTGTCAAATCCCTCTGGTAGTTGTTCGATAAACTCTAAAGCATAAGCTTGACGGGCTGCTTCTAAAATCTCTGCCTCTTCCACTCCTTCCAAAGCATAGGCAATGTTGTCACGGACATTAGCATTGAAAATAAAAGTATCCTGGCTTACAATTGCTAATTTTTGGCGCAGCGACTTAATTTCATAGGTTTTCAAATCAACTCCATCAATCAAAATCGTGCCTCGCGTTGGATCGTAAAATCGTGGGATGATATCAGCGAGTGTAGTCTTCCCAGCCCCAGACCCTCCTACCAAAGCGGTCATCTTGCCCTGTTCGATCGTCAAGCTAATGTCGTGCAACACCAAATTGTCAGGTTCATATCCGAAATCTACAGAGACTAAATTGATTGCCCTTTTCAATCCTGAAAACTCAAGGTGGCCGTTCGGAAAATAATCTTTATTATCGGTTCTCAAGAGTTCTTTAACATTAACTGAGGCTCCCTGGAGACCGCTCAGAACAACCCTTGTTCCGTTCACATCCTGTAAGGTTGGTACTAAACGGAACAATACAAAGAAAAATGTAAGTAATGAAGCAACAGGTAATGACTTACCGATGAGTATGCCATTGAATGCCATAATAATCAGGCTGACAAGAATTGCTGTAGCGATACTTTCTGACAAGGGTTTAACTGATGACATCAGCCGAGTTATTTTGATAAGGCTTTCGGCTACACGGGAACTACTTTGATAGAATCGTTTCCGCTCAAACTCTTGGGCAGCAAACGCTTGAATGGTACGAATTCCGTTGATAAATTCTACAGCCGTTGAAGTAAAATGACCATTAGCTGCTGAAATTTCAAAACTTTCTTCTCGTACCCTTACATTTAGCGTAGATAGCCCCACTGCCAGGAGACCGAATAGCATCACTGCCAGGAGTGTGAGTTGCCATGACAGCAGCAGCAACGTTGACACATAAACTACCCCTACCAAGCATCGGGTGATTACAAAGGCGACTCCTCCAAAAGCACTTTTGATTCTCTCTAGTTCAGTTGTGATGGTGTTAACGAGTTCTCCTGACTTCGTTTTAGCAAAGTATCCAAGACTAAAAGCTTGAAGCTGCTCAAAGATTTGCTTACGAAGTCTATCTAATAATTTAATCTGAGAAATTTCTATATAAATAATAGATAAGTAGTTAAAGGCTGCACGCATCCAAGTGCTAAGTAGGATTAGAATGCTAATGCGAACAGTTCGGCTATTTGCTGAAGTATTTGCCCCTAGTATCCAAATATCAATCCATTGAATTCCTGTTTTGAGAGATTCTCCATTGGGGTTTGTTAAGCTTTGTATAAAGGAAAGTAAAAAGCCAATTCCTACCCCTTCAAAAGTTGCCGCTAAAAAGGTGAATATAAACGCAAAAAATACAATTCTGGGAAAATGTTTAAATTCTCTCAAAATCAAGTAATTTTCCTGCCATAACTCAGATTTTTTTAAAAAAATACGAATGGGATTGAATGAGTTAGAGAACATAGGAATTATGAGGGTTAAGTAAAGCGTTAAACAATTTAGGAAATATCCTTAACATGAAATAATTCCCGAGCCAGAATGAGATAGGTACTAAACCCTAATCTCAAATTGGACACAATCAGCAGAAGGTCAAAAAATTGCTACTGAGAAAACGGTCATAGGTTAAGTAAAGTTTTAATACCCTCACTGAGACTAATTTCAGGCTTCCAGCTTATAAAGGCTTTAAGCTTACAGATATCAGCCCGTAAATGCCTTCGCTCTACTTTTCTCAACTCTAGACCGATCCACTTTAATCGTAATTTCTTCTCCCAGTTGATTCTCAAATTCTTTTACTACATCTATCACCGAATATTCTTGACCACTGCCTAAGTTAAATACATCAATTCCGGAATCAAACTTATTAAGTAGCATAATAATGGCTCTTGCCATATCATACGTGTGGATAAAGTCTCGTTTTGGTTCGAGATTGCCGAGTTCAATAGTTCTTAGCCCCGAATTAACTTGCCTTTGAATTTCAGGAATCAAGTGCAAATTAACCTCATTTGGACCAAACGCATTGAAAAACTTACAAATTATTGTATGGATAGATGTTTGTAGATGAAATTCATTCATCAAATGTTCGCCAGCTAGTTTAGATAAGCCATAAATATGTAGAGGGTTAGTTTGCTGGGTTTCTGGAATGGGATCTTCACAAATTGGATACACTGCTGCTGTCCAAGCAAAAAACATTTTTTTTAGATTTTTTAAACTTTTAGCAGCGTTTAATACGTTGATAGTCCCTTGTATGTTAATGTTACTCGACTTGAGAGGATGTTGATTGCAGTAGGGAATAAAGTGTATGGCAGCCAGGTGAATAATCCAATCTGGGTCGATTTTCTGAATAACTTCGTTTAAGCCATGTCCGTTCAAAATATCAAGCTGATGAAAATACGTATCAGGAATTGTCAAAAAATCTCTATTGCCAAAGGATAAGTCATCAATAACATAAATATCATGACCAGACTTTTGAACTTCCGCTATTGTTGCCGAACCTATAAAACCTGCTCCACCCGTAACTAAAATTTTTGTCATTTTTCACCTATTTCCACCTCCCTAGTTGGAGTGTTCACTGGCTATATATGGACTTTAGCTCATCATTACTCGCTATCTGTATGGGTAGTTAGAGTGTGCAACCCCCTACATTTAGGAGGTGCAGAAGGTGGGTTGTAATTTCCAAGACAGAATCAAGATCCCCTGAAAAATCTGGATTTTTGTAGGTGCGTTAGAGAAGGATGGCGTTAGCCCTCTATTGCTTCCCTAAACTTGGCATAAAGCGCAGAAGCTTTTTAAATTGAAAATTCAGTGTTTATATACAACCAAACTAACCTCATTTGAATTGTTTCCCTAAATCTGAGCTTCTGCAATTTCCAATAATGTACTCACCTATTGTTGACCTTCCCAGCCGAGCCGTACTGCCTCAGAGATCGTCAAAGGACAGAATGAATCCTTCAAGCTAATCCCACCCCGTAGCACATTGAACAACTGGGGTAACTTATCCAGGTTGTACTTACACATCCAACGAATTAAACGTGTAGTACGAGAATTGTCATTAGCTACTGTCGTGGGAAACTTGAGAAGCCGGAAGAACTTGCCTCCTGTGCCAATGTACCATTGCTTAGGGAAAATCCGCTTGGGTGAATAGAGGTAGATCGATATACCTGTTGCCAGTATAATCGGACTGAGCAATAAAAGCAAAAGAAAGGTGGCAATTGAGTCCATCCATTGCTTGGGCTGGGGACTAAGTTGGCTTTGCTTTTGAAATGTTTTTTGTTGAATAGTCCTCCGTAGAAACACGGGTTTATTGGCTTGCTCGCAGGCATCTGCCCAGAGTTTCAGTGTTGCCTCACCTAGGGTTGGATGGAGGCAAACCAACCGTACTGGAGAGTGTTTCAAGCATTCTACTAGCTGTTGCTCAGTCTCAAACGCGGAGATATAAGGCTGCTTGGTCTGTTGTCCGAGACTGACGAATAACATTCCCTGTCGCCACTTAAGAATGCAGTGAGGTAAGTAATTATTTGAATGCTGTTGCTCTACAGAGGAATAGATATTTAAACTTGAGAGTGTTGAATTGGCCATAGGTTCTGATTACCGGACGCTAATTTTACTAATTATTGATTGTAAAGTAAAATCTCCTAGAAATTAATGTGTTAAAAAATTACGTAAGTATAAGCATCTACTTATTATGACACACTTTAAAAGCAAGTCAATAGTTTGTCATTTTTTTATCGATAATTTATCTATTGATAAATTACATAATTTATGTATTAAAGGGACGCGAATAACTGATGTCGCTCGCTTGACGGGGTGACAACCAAGTTGAAAGGCTTGGCATCGTAGGGTTTGGAGTTGAGCGCTCTCAAGAAAGATACTCGCTGGCGATCGTCACTTTATAGGGTCGGGATCGTAGAGAATGAGCAAGTATTGTCAATAAGTTTGTCAAGAAACCATCATTTTTTTCATAATTGGGGTATCTTACCCTTTTTGAGACTAATACCCCCATTCGCGATCACCCCGATCGTATTTAACTTGTTCAGCATGGCTGTAGTCTCAGTGAGTGCGGTTTTTGTCACCAGGTCAATGCGTGTCACCAACACTACCCCCCGGCAACAAGATGCAACCAGCAGAGCATCTACCATCCCTAAAACAGGAGGTGCATTTAGCAGAACTAAATCATAATTCTGCTCAAACCCTGCCATTAATCTCTGCATTTGAGGAGAACTTAACAGATTTACTGGATCTTTGGGTATTGACCCAGAAGTCAAAATATCAATATATAGGTCTGATGATGGAACATAACTGCGTATTGGCACTGTAGCGTTACTTTCCAACAGAGTTGAAAGCCCATACTCATTAGGAAGATTGAGCTGTTTATGCAGCATCGGCTGACGAAAATCAGCATCAATTAGCAGTACCCGTTGATGTAGACGCGCAGCACTAATTGCCAAACCTAATGCGATTGTTGATTTTCCCTCACCATCCAATGCTGAAGTAATTATTAAAGGATTGAAGGTGGAACTAGAATTTTGAAGTTGAATATTCTTATAAATTAGGTCAAAAGATTCCCAAGCCGATGGAGTATGAATTACTTCTATCGTGCAAGGCGCCATACCTTCCGGCAAGCCGAAAGGTAGCTTGATGATTGGTTCGGTTGCCCAAGCGGCAGAAACTTGACGCTTGCCTAAAGGTAGCTTAATGATTGGTTTGTTCTTCTTGACCTGCGGTAGCTGTGGAGTCATTCCTAGTAGAGGCAGAGGAACCAGTTTTGTTAACTGATCCGAGCTATGAACAGAATCATCCAACATATCGCGAGCAAAAGCCGCAACAACACCCAAGAACAACCCAACCACGAGACCCAGCATAATGTTCTGCTGTTTTTTGGAAATACTCTTTGTACCGGGTTGCGGTACTTCAACAACTTGCCAATCAAATCCACCTCGGGCAATTTCCAGGCTTAAGTCCTGCCGTGCTTTCTCTAACTGTTGAAATGTTTCACGCTTGAGTTGTATCTCTGTTTGTAGACGAGTGTACTTAGCCAATAGATTAGGAAACCGATCGAGTTCTACACGGAGCTGCTGCTCTTTTTTTGCCTGTGATTCGTCGCGTGCACTTAAGCCCTTTAAGTTTGTCTGAACCTCCAGAAGCTTAGTAGCGATAGTTAAGTCAGTTGTACCGAGTTGCCTTTCTTTCAAAAGGCTTTCTCCCGTACCCGGGAGCTGAGCAGAAACTTCTGGTGTAGCACGTTGCCCTTCTGCTTGCAAGAGACTTAGTTGCTTGTTGCGCTCCGAGAGTAGCTTTTGAATAACTGGGTTTTTGTCAGTGAAGCGTATTCGTTGCTGGGCGATAGCTAAATCTGTCTTTTGGATTTCGTTGAGTAAGGCTTGATAACGAGAAGACTGACTTAGCCGTGCTGCAACGAGCGCTTCCTGCGGAGAACTAGCAAGCTGCTGCTGCAAAGAGTCGTATTGAGCCTGAAGATCCCTTTTAGTCGCCTGGTTTGCCCGTCGCTCCTGCTGAATGTTGTTAATTGCCTCAGTCAGAGCTTTTGCTTGTACTTCAGGCTCAATCAGATTTTGATTTTTGCGAAACTCTTCTAAGGTCGCCTCAACTTGAGCAACGTTCTTACGAACCTTTGGTAATTGTTCATCAATGAAGGCAAGACCTTTAGTTAAACGTAGTCTCTGCTGTTCTCGGTTGTAATCCAGATAAACCCGTTGCATTATTTGTAGAACTTTCTGGGTTTGAGTCGGATTATTAGCCGTGTAAGTTACTTCAAAAATTTTAGTCTCGGTTTTTGCCCTCTCATCTGCCAATTGAGTGACGACTAAGGATTTTTTAATCTCCTCTACATCGATCCCTGGGTACTCAGGATGCAGCAATTTCACCGCTCTTTGGATGAGCTGAGAACCTTGCATCAGACTAAGCTGAGTAGCATTATCTATCTCAACATTAGAATCAGCAAATTGATTATCTGTTTTACTATCTTTTTTCCCTTGGTAATTAGATTCTACCAGGAGCTGCATTGAGCTTTTATAGGTAGGCTTTTCCTTCAACGCTTTTACAGTGGCAGCAGCCAAGACAATACACAAGACACTTAGCAACCAAAAACGTCGGCGGATTAAAGCTGCAAACAGTTCTCCATAGCCTGCTTCTGTTTCGGCAATTGAGTTTATATTGTTTTCAGTCACTTCTACGCCTCAATCATAAACCTATTGAACCAAATATATTTATGGCTGATGACGACAGCAAACTTCCTCAATCACACCCTCTACTTTTTCAAAGAAAGCTTCTTCGGAAAAGTGAGCAATCGCATGGTCTCGAATTGTTTCGTAATCCCATGCAATCTTACTGGACTCAACTACTGCTGTGTGAATCGCTTCAGGTGTCTGTAGATTGAAAAAAATACCAGTCTTACCTGGTATCTGAGTATCTAAGACGCCACCCTTACCATAGGCAATTACGGGCGTCCCACTAGCATTAGCTTCCACTGGAACTAAGCCATAATCTTCCAGGGCAGCAACAATAACACAACAAGCTTTAGACATCAACTGACTACGTTCTGTATCGCTGACATGACCTAGAAATTTAATATTTTTTAAAGCTCTCGACTCAAGACGCTCTCGCTCTGGGCCCTCACCAGTGATCAATAGTGGCCATCCCAGCCAATTGAATGCTTCAATAATCACATCGATACGTTTGTAACCAAGAAGACGAGCTGAGGTCAAATAAAAGTCCTCTTTATCTTTAGAAAAAATAAACTTTTTGATGTCTATGGGATAGTTAATTACGACTGATTGCTTTCCATAAAATTGCTGGATACGACTGGCAACTGTGCTGGAATTAGCAATGTAAAAGTCAGGTTCCTGAGCAGAATCTAAATCGGCTTTTCTCATCTGTTGAAAAATCGGTTCGAGCATACCAGAAAGTTTTCGATAGGTAGCATAGTCTCGAAGATAAGTTGTGGTATCCCACAAAAAACGGGTGACATTGTGACAGAAACAAATATGTGTGGCTCCTGGTCTTTTTCGCACAGCTTTAGCAAAGCTCGTGGTACTGCTGATAATTAGATCGTAGTCTTTTAGATCCAAGGCTCGAAAGGCTGAAAAATAAAATGGAGCCATTAGCCTAAAATTCTTACTTGCCCCTGGAACATTCTGAAGTACAGTTGTGCGAACTTCACGTTCGCCTAGATCAATAGTTCGTTTAGGTTCGTACAGAGACGTGAAAATATCAGCATGGGGGTAACGTTTACACAGCAATTCAAATACACGCTCTGCCCCACCAGGCTGTGTTAAGTAATCATGGACTAGGGCAATTTTCATACTACTTTTTCTATTTTAGATCATCCGACACCGACGGTACAGTTGTACAAATACTTCTTATTTCACCCTCCCTAGAGGGCGTTATCCATTTAACCATATAGCAGAAGCACCAAGGTAACTCGCACCGAGAAAGTTGGCTACCCCTAGACAAACGTCTCGTAATCGCCCAATACTACTTCAGTTGAAATTATCAGTTTTTTATTGCCTTGACGAGCTCTTGTAGAAGTCCCGCTCGTCAGCACGAGGGTTACATGGCTTGCGTCTAGGCGAAATTACTGGTATTTTGCCTTGTACCTGAAGCCCATTACTTACGTATTGATCATTATGATACCCCCGATCGGCAATCAGTGTGTCGGCGATCACCTTACGCAGAAGTTTTTCAGATCCATGTAGGGCGTGTCATAAATTAAGCCAAATGACAGAAGCAGCCAGCTACAGCGTATTCCAAGCTTATGAAGTACAGTAGCATCAGCTTGTAAACCCGTTTTTGAAGTGCTTAGTATTCACCAAATAAGCGTGCAGTAGCAAGTAAAATATCAAATAGGCTCTTATAATTACAGCAAGATTCTGATAAAGCGTGTTCGTGTGCAGGGGTTCATTATCCTCGATTATATTCCCCGATGGTCTGAAGCGATAAGCGACCTTGGATCGTAGCTCAATCAGGGGAAAATTAAATATGCTCTGGAGGTTATCGAGGACTTGGAAAATGCACCGAAAGCAATCCTAAAACTTTTCGACGGCAACAATAAGGGAAAACTGGTCGTTAAAGTCTCAGAGGAACCTAGTAGTCTGTCAAAAATTAATTGACGGATAAAGGCGCTTCAATTTAATCTGGGCATCTTAGGTAGTAAATTGGCAATCTACTGTACAGGAGAGTTCATTTCTGCGTTTTTCCCACGTAGCGATTTCCTGTTTCACAACTTCTTTACTAGCAATACGTCGGTCAAGACATTTACTGTAGTTTTTACTAAGGGTGGCGGTCGGCTGTAAGCCTTATGTGGCAAGGCTTTTTTTCTTAAGGACCAGCTTGCTTTATAAATAAGTTTCTGGCTACTTATAACCTCAAAAAAGCTTAGGTAAGGCATAAGAGGTAACGCCTTGCTATGCTTAACAAGGTAGAAGCTCGACACCACAATCCAACCAATCGGCTGGCTAAAACTAGCCAAACTTAGCTCTTGTTTAGTAGCTAACCTTTGTAAGGGAGCCTCTTTTGGTTTTTGTACTTGATAGTCAAAAACCTGTAGTAGGGTTCTGGCAATAAAAAGATTTATAGTGCGATCGGCGAGGCTAAAAAAGGGCTGGATTGTCAAAGAGTTTTAATGTCGGACTAATGGCAGGGTAAACGCATCTAAATTAATTTGACAAAAACGTGAATTTGTGCATTACTAAATGACTAAAAAAACCTTCTTAA
>NZ_JAUBUI010000202.1:0-1902 GCF_036705385.1 Microcoleus sp. B3-A4
AGTTGTTGAGTAACAGCTTGCCGGATATTTAAAGGCAGCTACTTTTAGATGCGCTCGTTTTTTAGTCTAAACTCCAGAATGTGACATTTTTAGCTTGAATTGTTTGAACCATAATTCTAGCCTGTTAATTTTATGGGTAGTTATAATTTTATCCAATTTCCAGGTAATATCATGTCCCGTCGAGCGATAATAACAAAATTGGTTCGTAGCGAGGACCCAGAGTCCTAATTCAACTCGCTCGGACTTGCATTCCTTACTACGAAGTGGTAACGCTTACTTTAGCGAAGAGGATATAAGTCAAAGTAAAATTCTGCTAATTCCAAATTTTTTGTAAATTGAGAACAAATCCCGGCAAAACATTTTCTCCAGAAAGGGTGAGAGGAGATTGTAAAACTTCCACATCTTGACCGGGGCGATAAATTTCAACTTCCCGTTTTTTCCGGTTAATCAGCCAACCCAAACGGCAGCCATTTTCCATATATTCTTGCATTTTTTCCTGAGTCTTTTTCAAACTGTCGCTGGGCGAGACTAATTCGGGCTTGCTGAATAATCGATCGCAAATCAATAACAAGAGTGATCGATATATTCAAGCTCGGTTAAAAATAAGTTTTTTCTGTATCAATTGCCCCCAATTATAATTGGGGATTATTTCCCACCCAAAATTAGGTGTTCTTTTTCCAAATAGACATAAAAACATACAAAAAACCCGACGCCACCAGGTAGAAAGGTTCATGACTAAAAAAGTGATAGCAATAGCTGTTTGTGAAGTATTATCAAGTTGTGTCATCACTCGATTGAGACCGAATCTTCGTTTCCCTTGCCCAAATTTGCCCTCAATGGCATTGCGAATTCTCTCATCTTCCAACGCTTGCCTCTTTTTTTCTTTGCTGACATGGGATGGGGGTCTTCCTAGGGGTTGTCCACTGATTCTAATTCCTTTTTCATGACACCAAGCTCGGTTCTCTCTTGTACGATAAATTCGATCCGCATGAACTGATTCAGGATAGTGTCCTGTAAATTTATAATAGGCTTCTACTTGTGCTTTTAAGTCTCCTGATTCGTTAAAATTGTCCCAGCTCATCCGGTCTAAAAATACATATCCTTCAAAGCAGCTCGCTGAGATTTTAGCTCCAAATTCTACGCTTTTTCCGGCTTTTCCTCTGACTATGGGACGGATTTGGGGTTGGCTTAAACTTACTATTCTATCCTCAATACTCTGTTTATTGTTGTCAAACAACCATTGCTGTTGGCGATAGACTTCTGTGAGGACTAGCAAGGTTTTATATTGCTTTTTTTTCAGACCTTCTAGGGTCGCACCTGAATCGATTAGCTGTTCAATATGAGCTAAGTTTCTTTTGATATATTGAAGTTGTTTTTTAATTGCCTGTCTTCTTTTGTTTCGGGTGGGGCGTCTTTGTTTGGCTATTAATAAGTAATCTTTTCGGGCGATATTACGGTAGGTTCTTGGTTTTTTATTGGTTTTTTCTTTAATTTGTTTATACAGGAGGTCTATGATTTTTTCTGTATGAACTCTGGCTCCGTTTAATAGTCCTAAGTCGGTCGGATAACTAATATCGGCTGGGGCACAGGTTGCATCTCTGATTAATTTTCCGCGATTGGGTGACTCATTTTGGGCGTCCGAATCCTTTTTTTTTTCTGGTTTAACTGGGCTGATGGAGCGGATTTTCTCAACCATTCGTTCGTTGACTTTATTAATTAGGTTCGGACTAATTCTTTGCCGAAAATGAACTAATAGAGATGGGTCAAAGGCTAGCTCGTTACTGTAGCTTGATTGACCAATAAAGTATTGTAGATAGGGGTTTTCCAGGGTAAGCTCATCTAATTTGGTATAAATTGTACTTGACTTTAAGGGCAAGATATAAAAGAGCATCCTGTCAATAG
>NZ_JAUBUI010000203.1:0-1901 GCF_036705385.1 Microcoleus sp. B3-A4
AATCTTTTTAGTTAGATCACCCCATTAAGATTAAAAAGACCTCATTATAACACAAAATCAATTCTGCAAGAGGTCTAATGAATAAGCAGCTTGTTGGACGCGATCGTGTAAAATTTTATAAGTCGGATTAGCGGAAGCATTGAAAACTTCCTCACTATCAGATTGGGTAAAAAACTTATAGATTTCGGTAGTAGGAATTACCAAACCCTCCTGCAAGGCTTTCCATAAAGCTGTTGCGGTACTCTCTGGTGATTTCTCACTGACAATTACTAAGGTATTCAAATCAAACTGCGCCCCAATACAAGAAGCTAGTTTGAGAATATCCTGAGTTTCTCTGGGCAATTTCTGTAATTGCAGTGCCATGAATTCAACGACATCATCAGTAATTGCTAAGGCCTTCACTTGGGCAATATCACATTGCCAATATTGAATGTCGCAATCAAAGCTAATTAACTTGTCATCATGTAATGCTTTGAGAAACTGGGTCGCAAAAAAAGGATTACCTTGAGTTTTTTGAGAAACCAATTTTGTTAAAGGCTGGGCTAGGGATGATTCACAATTCAGTGTATCTGCCACTAACTGATTCATATCAGCTTCCCTTAACGGCGGTAAAGTAATTGTATTCACCGTTGCCCCAGTTTTGACAATTTCATCCACTGTTAAAATAAATGGATGTACAGGGGAGACTTCATTATCTCGATACGCGCCTAATATTAATAGATACCCAGCATCTTGCATCAATAATTTAAGCAAGTTCAGTGAGGCGGAATCTGCCCATTGCAAGTCATCTAAAAACATGACTAGCGGATGTTCTTTACTGGTAAAGACTTGCACAAATTTTTGAAACAGGAGAGTAAAGCGATTTTGGGCGGCTGTTCCCGATAATTCAATGGCGGCAGGCTGTTTACCAATAATATTTTCTAACTCAGGAATTACCTCAATTAAGACTTGTCCGTTGTCTCCTAATGCAGTTAATATCTGGCTTTTCCATGTTTCTAATTGCAAATCTGATTCGGATAGCAATTACCCCATTAAATCGCGGAATGCTTGCACAAAGGCGCTCAAGGGAATGTTGCGCTGAAATTGGTCATATTTCCCTTTAATAAAATAACTCCTTTGCCGCACAATGGGTTTATGAACTTCTTTGACGACTGCGGTTTTTCCAATTCCTGAAAAACCCGCAAATAGCATGATTTCTGTTGCGCCTTCGCTGACTCTTTCAAAGGCTTGTATGAGAGTTTGTACTTCGGTTTCTCGTCCATAGAGTTTGTCGGGGATGAGAAAGCGATCGCATATATCCCGCGTTCCCAACTCAAATGTTTCAATCTTTCCAATTTCTTGGCACTGCTGCAAACACCGTTCTAAGTCATACTTCAATCCCAAGGCACTTTGATAGCGTTTTTCGGCATTCTTCGCCATCAGCTTCATCACCATATCCGAAACCACCTGCGGGATTTCTTTGCTGTTTATTCCAGGAGGTTGTTTAGCAATATGGCAGTGAATCAACTCCATGGGGTCGTCACATTCAAATGGCAGTTTTCCTGTCAGCAGTTCGTAAAATGTGGCTCCCAGAGAATAAAAGTCGGTGCGGTAGTCGATGCCTCGGTTCATTCTTCCGGTTTGTTCGGGAGAAATATAGGCGAGGGTTCCTTCTAAGACGTTGGGATTTTGAATTTCTTGAGTTTCTCTCGGCAGTAGGGAGGCGATGCTAAAGTCAATCAGTTTGACTTGTTTGGTTTCCGGATGTATCAGGGTAAGCTCATCTAATTTGGTATAAATTGTACTTGACAAAAAAACGCCAATAGACTTTATACCTGTGAACCGAACTCAAACCTATAATCAAGTTTGAATCTTAACAAAGTCAATCAAGTTGAAACGGAGTTAAAGACAATGACAAAGGG
>NZ_JAUBUI010000068.1:0-32214 GCF_036705385.1 Microcoleus sp. B3-A4
AGTTTTTGAGTAACAGCTTGCCGGATATTTAAAGGCAGCTACTTTTAGATGCGCTCGTTTTTTAGTCTAAACTCCAGTAACTTGTTACCAATGGATGCACCCTGATTAATAAACCCCAGCCAATTTTGGCCGGGGTTTTTTTTGCTCGAAAGCTGGATTAGTCGATCGACCTACAACACCTCAAAAGACTGCACCTCAAGAACCGGGCCGATCATAGCAAAAGTCATCACATCCTTACGCACTTCACCTTTAACACTGACTTTCAAACCAGCTTTTTTCAAATCAGAAGGAGCATCCTTAAGTTCGTAAGTTTCCCCATCTTCGCCGACCAAAGCCCAAGTACCGGGACCCAATCCTTTGCGTTCAATTACACCTTTGACAGTAATACTCATGCCGATCGCACCTCTGTTTTAATTGCTAAACGTGCCAGTCCGAAACACAGTAAAGCATTGACAATCAAGAATGTTTGTGATAACAAACCTGTGCCCAATCCCCAGACTGCGGGCGACAGGAAAGCATTCACCGCTAAACTGCTGGCAAAACCGATCGAAATTGCGATCGCGATCCACTTCCACTGTTGATGTCCCAACAGCAAAGCAATCAAAATCCCAGGAATCAAAACGCTAGCAAAAAAGGGATTCAGCATACTGCTGCCATTAATTGCACCGCCGAGTTCGGGAATAGAACTGCCCATCACCCGCAGCGGCCACTGCGGCAAGTCAAATACAAACAAGTTCCGCAGGAAAAAGAACCCAGAACTACCAGCCATCAAGCCGCCGGAAAAGCCCCAAGTCCACTGGAACGGAAAATAATTCCGCAAAAAGAAAGCCAGCAGGTAAGAACCGAGCACCATTGCAATTTTAGGCAACAGGGCGACTGCACCGCCGTCAATCCAAAAGCGGGGGTTGAGATACCCGTTATCGCGCAGCCAGCGGAAGAAATCGCGGAAGTTGATTTGTCCGCGCTGGGCTAGCTGAACTGCTGCGGCTGCGTCTAGGTGTCCTGAACCAAAATGGTTTAACGGATCTTCAGTGACAGTTCGCGAGGACTGCAAGAGTACGCTGCGAATTTCGTCTGGTTCTGTGATGCCGGAAGCCTTGACAAGGGCTGCAACGGCGGCAACGTGGGGAGAAGCCATGCTAGTGCCTTGGTAGCCTTCAAAGACTTCGGCGCCGGTTTCCGGGTCGATCGTACTTTGCAGGATTTTGCCCATTTCAGAACCGCCGGGGGCTGCAATGTCAACCCCTGCGCCGAAATTGGAGTAAGGGGCTTTTTCGTCGTCGGGGCCGAGGGCGGAAACGCCGATGACGTGGGGATAGCGGGCGGGATAGGAAGCGGAACTGTCGCCGGAGTTGCCGGCGGCTGCGATAATGACAACGCCTTTAGAGTGGGCGTAGTCGATCGCCTCTTCCATTAACTGACTTTCGCCACCGCCGCCGAGACTCATGTTAATCACGTCGGCGCCGTTGTCAGCAGCAAATTTGATCGCTTCAGCGATGTCGGAAACCGTGCCGCCACCGCTGCCGCTTAACACTTTTAGCGGCATTAAAGCTGCTTCGTAGGCGATGCCCGCAACGCCGTAATTGTTGTTAGTTGATTGGGCGACTGTACCGGCGACGTGAGTACCGTGGCCGTTGTCATCGTAGGCTTCGGCACGATCGTTTACAAAGTCGTAGCCCGGTACAAATTTGGTTTCTTTTAAGTCAGCGACTGGAGTAATGCCCGTATCAATTATCGCTACTGTTGTGCCGCTGCCTTTGGTTTCGTTCCAGGCAGATTCTACGTTGATACTGCGGAGATTCCACTGCTTGGTATACATGGGGTCGTTGGGAATCTCGAAAGCGCTGTAGACGTAGTTCGGTTCAATGTATTCGGTATCTTTAGCCAAATTTGATTTTCTCAGGGCGTTTAGCAAAGTGCGATCGCCCTTAACTACATATACATTGTCGCCTGCTGAGAATTCGCTGTTGAGTTGCGGTGCGACTTGGTACTGTTGGGCGATCGCATTTACTTCTTTCGCAATCTCAGCAGCACCCAAATCTTCGCGGAAATCAAGCACAATCGAGTCGTAAGTGCCTTGAGTAGCAAGTCCTGGGAAATTTGAAATCGCCCAGCCGAGCCCGATTAAAAATAAGCACAGAAGGAAAAACTTTTTCATTGCCGATCGTCCGTTTAGGGAAGGCGTGTTCACCACAATAACCCAATTTTCACCGCCAGCGCCAGTTTTCCTTGCTGTGGCTTGTGGATATCTCGCACGCGGGCGTTTGGTATTTTTCGGCTGTGGCTCTTGCTCGATCAAAAATTGCTCTAATTTCTAGTTGAAATTGCAGAGCAAGTTTTAGGAGTTCAATTAATTGTATCATTAGAGAAGATGTGAAACAGAACAAGCGAGTATTTTCAACAAGGGTATTGCATGGAAAGAGGTTTAATGTGGCTGCCGCTGCTGGCAATTTTTATTTCTCTAGCTTGGGCTGGATGGAACGAGTATCAAAAGCTGGAAGCGTATCGCGTCTGGGCAGAACAATTCGCTAAATCCAAGTACGATATTTATGCTGTACTCGGTCAGCAAGAAGACAGTTTAACGTGGGGAAAACCTACTCGCAGCGGGCCGGTAAATTTGCAAACTTTTTCTTTAAAAGACGTGGAGTCGCTGCGGTTGTTAGTCAACTCTCAGGCAGTTGATTTAGAGTCACCGCCGAATTCGGGAAGTCCAATCGCCCTCGAATTTTTGTTGAAAGATGCTGCTGCGGTGCAGGTTCCTTTTACAGAAATTCCTCTAGCGACTAAATGGGGAAAACACTTGCAGCAAGAATTGCAGCGCTTTAGGTAAAAACACTCTCCGGCGCGGCAGCGTATAGGGAGCATCTCAATGAAAGCAACCAAGCTAGAAATGGGAGTTTTGAGGCAGGGGACAGGAGGCAAGAGGCAGAAGGAAACAGGAAGAAGGAAGGAGCCAGAAGAAGTGTTTTTACAAATATGAGATACTCCCAGCGTATAAGAGGTTAACTCTGCTGCTTTAAGTTACAAAAGTCTGTAAAACTGGTAGTAGAAATAGAACTTACGCAACAAATCCTTTGAACTGCCATCTATAGGGGTAAAGTACCCACGGATCACCCGGAGGACATGAGTTATTGCGGTAAGTAGTAGGAGTAGTGTCCCCGTGCCTAGCCCGCTCGTGTTCCGTGCGTACCTTACAGTTAAAGTTATTGACCAGCGCGTCCTAAAACAGCTAAATTGCCAGCCCCCCAATCTGCGGAATGCAAACACAAGAATTTTTACAGCGCTATCAACAGGGAGAGCGCAACTTTGGTCACATTGACCTCAGCGGCGCTAGTTTAAGCGGTGTTAACCTGCGAGAAATAGACCTCACAGGTGCTAACTTGACCGGTGCTAATTTGAGCTGGTCTTTTTTGAGCAATGCCAAGTTGATAGGGGCGTGTTTGCGGCGCGCGGATCTCCGCAGTGCGGGGCTGGCTGGGGCGAACCTGAGCGGGGCAAATTTGAGCGGGGCAAATCTTACTAAAGCGGATTTGCGCCTTGCTTGTTTGGAAGCAGCAGAACTCAATTGGGCCGCGTTCCCCGAAGCGGATTTGGGCGGTGCTAATCTTCAAGGAGTTAAATCTGACCAAATTAATTTTGCCGGGGCTAAACTCGACGGCGCGAAGTTGATGGCGGCGGAATTGATGGAGGCCAATCTCAACCGCGCCAGTCTTGTTGGTGCTAATTTAACGGGCGCTAATTTGCGGGAAGCGCATTTAGTGGAAGCTAATTTGCGCTCGGCAATTTTAATGGGTGTAAATTTGATTGAATCTGACTTAAATGGCGCTCAAATGCGATCGGCAAATCTGACGGGCGCTGACTTGCACCGAGCTGTGCTGGCGGGGGCGGATTTGACTGAGGCGGTGCTGGATAACGCTGATTTGAGTCGAGCTAATCTGGCGGGTTCTTATTTATTGAAAGCGAGTTTTAAGAAGGCACTTTTGCTGCGAGCTAACCTGCAAGGAGTGTATTTGCTGCGGGCGGATTTGAGCGAAGCTAATTTGCGAAGTGCTGATTTGCGGAAAGCTGATTTGAGCGGCGCTTATTTGATGGATGCGATGTTGGGTGAGGCGGATTTAAGAGAAGCTTGTTTGATTGAGTGCCGTTTGATTCGGACGAATTTGGAGGGGGCGCAGCTTACGGGTTGCTGCATTCAAAATTGGCAAGTTCAAGATGTCGATCTGTCGAGAGTTGACTGCAGCTATGTTTTTACGGAGTTTGATTATACTGCGAAAGTTGCGGCCAATCGCTTTCCGGTCGATCGCGATTTTGAGTCGGGGGAATTGGGGCGGCAGCATCAAGAGGACAGTTCTATTGTGAAGGTGTTTTTTGAGGAAGCTCCTAATTGGGAAGCTTTGGTTTTTACGCTGCGTCGCGTGGAGTTGGAAAGCCGCGAACTCAAATTGAATGTTCAATTTTTTGAGTCTGCAGGAGAACAAAATTTACTGAGGCTGAGCGCGAACCGTTTGGTGAATGGCAAGATTTTGGGCGATCGCATTTTGGAGCTTTATCCAGATATGTTGGAAAAGGTTTTAGCCAAGGGCGCTGAAATTTTGAGTTTGCTCGACTTGGCTGTTCCTAGTAACAATGCGGAGCCGAGTCACAAGGAAATATTGCTCAGAAGACAGGAAATCTACCAGCGGATGGTGCGCCAAATTTCGTTTATTTTGATGTCTCAGACGCCGGATAAATTCTCTGAAAGCGTGCAGCGGCTGTTGGATTATTTGAAGCAGCAAGGTATCCCGACAGAGCAGATTCAAAAGAAAGTCATCAGTCAGGCGATCGTGCAGCGGGCGAAGCAAGACCCGGCTTTTCGGGAACAGTTGCTAGCGTGGGAGAAAACGGCGTCCGATCGCGTTCGTGGTTCGATGATGGGGGAAGCGGTCCGGTATGCGATCGCCCTTTTATCAGAATAAATCGATATGTGCGATCATCGGTACTGGGAGATGTTCGCACGGTTTCTGGGAGTTGCTGATTTACGGTATGAAATGCTAAATATGCAACTCATATAAACCTTTACACACAAAGCTTCCGGATTTTTCACTTATTTTTTTCATACCTTGATTAAGCAATGCGTTTGTGTTATATCCTATGCGTTCTGTTGCATTGACAGCAGATTCCTTCGTCCAGAAATCACCAGGCTGGCGATCGCAAGCTCGATCGAGCCAGGAAGAGGAACATAATCTTCTTTGACTATTGCAGGACTGACGCCATTATCATAATTAGTAAGGTGCCTCAGATATCGAAACCCTCAATAACCGTTCCAGCAATTCATCTGACCCACCCTAAAATTTGATTTTAGTGTGCCAGTTGGGTAACTCCTGTATTGTTAAAAAACGTTGCAATTTCATGATTATTTTTTTCTCATTATTAAAATATATTTTTAATCTGACCAGGAGCATCTAGTTGTGAATAGTTCCAGCAATGACGGTAACTTTTTCGATCTAACTCCCAATTCTGATTACTTCAGGCTAACCCCAGGACTTTTAAATCCCTTCACCAGAGGACTGCGGGCTTTAGAAGGTAATGATATTGTGATTGGTTCGGCCTCTCCAGAATTGATCGATGGCGGTGGCGGTGAGGATTTGCTGTTCGGGGATGTCGGTAACGATGCCCTCATCGGAGGTCAAGGAAATGACTTGTTGCGCGGCGGTCAAGGCAGCGACCTACTTAGAGGTGATGAGGGCGATGACATTTTGGCTGGCGACTTGGATGGAGACACGCTAGTTGGTGGTAGTGGCAATGATGGGTTTGTACTCCGAAGCGATCTAAATGCAGCAGCAGTAGATTGGATCGCTGACTTCGACCCTAGATTTGACGGCATTGGATTAACTGACAATCTCAGCGAAGCTGACCTAAATCTAGAACCCTCGGCAGGGGGAACTTTAATTAGGATTCAAGCTAATAACAGGATATTGGGAGAAGTGGCGGACGTTTCGCCAGCAGAACTCCAGAATCGTTTTTTCCCTGCCGATTTCGTCTTAGATGACAACCTTAACAGACCAATAAATCTCGATGTCCTGAAAAATCCAATTCAGTCGCTCAAGGACTTCGTAGGTGAAGGGGACTTACGAGATATTTACACTTTCACCACTACTAACACAACGAGCAGTATTCAATTGCAACTCAGCGGTTTGAATGGGGACGCTAATTTATTCTTGGTGAGGGATGCTAATCTTGATGGTCAACTGAGTCCAGACGAAATCCTCTCTGTCTCTGCCTCCCGCAATCCTGGAACTCAGTCAGAAGTCATTGAAAGTCGCTTTTTTGTACCCAGCAGATACTTTGTCTACGTTCAACAAGCTGTTCGGGGAGCTAACACCGACTACAACCTGGATATCAATGTCCAGCCAATTCAGTTCGAGCTGAACCAAGCTATTCCTATTGGCACATTCAGCATCGGAGTCAAGGGTTCATTGGACGGCGTTGTTGAGGAAAAACAACCTGCGAAACTTTACAAATTTGATCTCCCACAGCCCAGCAACCTTCAAGTCAACTTGCGGGGAATATATCCAGGTACAGATGCAGATTTAGTGCTGTTTCAGGATGTTAACAACAACAATAAGGTTGATTTTGGTGAAATTCTTGGCGTTCCTCAACAGCAAGGCAACAATCCAGAGGAAATTTTCTTTAGAGGTTTGTCAGCAGGTAGTTATTTCCTCGGAGTCAATGGTTTTGCAGGCAACACGCCCTACAACCTGAGCATTTTAGCTGCACCGGCAACAGATAAGTTCAACAGCTTGTTTGGCTACGGGCTGGTGGATGCAGCAGCGGCCGTTGCGGCTGCCACTGATAAACAGCAGTTGGATGCTGCTGACCCGCTCACCAGTGCAGCTAAGTTCAATAATATAGGGGACTTAAACCTGCTAAATGTTGCCCCAGCCTGGAAAGCAGGATACACGGGTAAAGGTGTTGTGGTTGCGGTACTGGATAGTGGCGTTGACTTGAGTCATCCCGATTTAACGAGCAATATCTGGCGGAATCCTAATGAAATTCCGGGGAATGGTATTGATGACGATCGCAACGGAGTTCCTGATGACGTAAATGGGTGGGATTTTGTGGATGGCGATGCCAATCCCTCCCCAGATTCAAATGATCAGCGTGGGTTTCACGGAACTCATGTAGCAGGAATCATAGGGGCCCAAAAAAATGGAATTGACATCACTTCTCTCAATAACACGCTGGAAATGAATGGGGTTGCTTATGATGCTCAGATTATGCCGATTAGGGTGGGAGGTTTGGAAGGATATCAGCCAGAGAATGTCGCTGCTGGCATTCGCTATGCGGTTGACAGTGGCGCAAATGTTATTAACATGAGTTTCGGTAAACGGTTTGCCGATCCCAAAGAGCGAGAAGCGCTAGAATATGCCAAGCAACGCGGAGTTTTTGTGGTAATGGCAGCGGGAAATGACAGGGATAAACTCAACCCAAGCGAACCAAGTTTTCCAGCATTTTATGCTTTCGACAATTTAGGAGTAGCTGTCGGAGCAGTAACAACTCCAGGTAAACAGGTAACAATTTTTTCCAATCCTGCTGGTTCGATAACAACCAATTTTGTGGTTGCTCCGGGCTATGAAGTCTTATCTACAGTTCCGATTACGCCGGCAAACGTAGATGGTTATAGGATATTGAACGGAACGTCTATGGCTGCTCCCTATGTTGCAGGTGTAGTTGCTCTAATGCTTCAGGCTAATCCAAACTTAACTCCTGACCAAATTTTGGAATTTCTGACGGCAACAGCAAAAGCTGAAGGAATTACCTCGGAAGTTCGTGAGACATAATTAAAAACTGTTGGGAAATTTCTTGAACCCCTGTTTCTTGGACAATCCTGGACGCAACATCACCACAGACGGGGCAACTACGGGGGATTGCCGCTACATTTCACGGGCTTGTGCAGAGGCTTTGCGTCGAGGACTGTTGGAGAAACTGGGGTATTGTTTTTGTTTACCAATCTTGGCTGTGCAGCCCGCTGCCCGCTAAGGCCCGGACTTGCTCGTCGGCGTCGGAAACTACAAGCGATCGCAACATTGGCACAACTCCCGAATTTTCGGGAACATTTGCTGTGGTGGGATAAAAGAGCTTCGGATTGCGATCGATGTTAGGTAATGGGGGAAGCGGTGTCCTGTTGTGGGAATGAATACACACAAAGTCTTACCCCATTAAAAATCTTCCAACCGTATATCGATTTAACTGTGCGGTAGATTAGGATATAGTTCAGTCTCCTCCTTCAAAAGCTTACACAACTCATCCAAATCTTTCTTACTGTGTTCAATCAGTTTTTCACCTCGCTTCTCTAGGTACTCAATATTACTGGGACTTGCGTTGTCGATTTGATCGTGACCATTATCGCTACTCAATTGAAGTTGAAAACGATAGTAGTTTCGATTATTTTCTTTATCTCCTTTAGTCACCATTAGCTGCTCGAGTTCATACGCAACCGATTCGCTTTGGCCATCTAGAACAACGTTAAGTAAGGGAATTGCCCATTTTATTTGACCCCAAGTTTTTGCTTCTTTATACTTATATTTCTTAGTTAGTGATCCCGTACCCAAAGAAACAACAAGGGTCTCAGTACGTTGTAGTTCTTCACCAGTCTTTTTCTTGTAAGAAATCATCGCCTCCATCATTGCAAGTGAGGAAGGATTATTTGCAAAAATTCCGCCGTCTACCAAAGCGTAATATCCCTCATCGGTATGATGTCCCGTTTCGAGTTGGTAGGGTGGAAAGAATGTCGGTGCAGCAGAAGTTGCCATTGCTGCTTCCCACATTTTGAATCCCGTACATACTTTCCGGCTATCAAAACTCTTGATTTGCTCTGCGTCCCGATTGCTTGTAAAAAAAATTGGTGCTCTGAGTTCGATATCATAGCTGGGGATGAAAATTTCTCGTAATGCCTCTTCAACCTTAGCTTCACCTAAAAGCTCCTTTAAAACTTGTTGCCTACCTTTTGGGTTGTGCTTGGGTTGTAGCAAATCATCAAAATCCAGTGGAACATACTCATTAAAAATCTTTTGTCCATATTTGCGATAGAAATTTACAAGTTCGGCAGCGGTATACTCTGGCTCACTATTGATGCTAGAGTCTGAGTTCTTTCTTGTTAAACCCAGTGCTAAAATTCCTCCTGTTGAAGTGCCTGCAATAAAATCAAACATTGTGGCTATGCGTTTTCCTGTGCGCTCTTCAATGTAGTTGAGAACGATCGCAGGAATAATACCCCGAATACCGCCACCATCAATTGAGAGAATTCTTCTCTTGAATTTAGTACCCATCACATTTACTCCTTTAGATATTGCTTAATTTGTCAAGATAAATGAAGCAAACTCATACAGCATCAAAATACCAACAACCAACGTCATCATATGGTTTCCGGTTGCCTCGGAATAAGAAAATCGAGTCAACAGTTAACACTCAACCATTGAGTTTTTGGCTCCCGACTAAACAGTCAACAGTCAACAATCATGAGGAGTGCAACCGGAATTGATATGAATCCAACCCGTTATTAGTGCGGTAACTTGCTGAGGGCGTGCCAAGTTCTATAGCCGACAATTCCATCTTGCGGTAAAGCCTTGCTCAGTTGCAATTGTCGCACTGCTACATCTGTCATCGCCCCGAAGAATCCGTCAATGGAGCCGAAATAGTATCCATTGATTTTCAAGACATTCTGAACAATTTTAACAGCATTACCAGAACTGCCCTTCATGACGACTGGCATATTCACAGGTGCACCAGAGTATATTGCTTCCCAAGTGATAGGGCCGACAATCCCATCTTCTTTTAAAAAGACGCGGTGTTGATAGCCTTTGACCGCGTTTTGAACTTGGACGCCGAAGATACCGTCAATCGGGCCGAAATAATATGCCCAATGATATAGAAGCTGTTGTAATTCCTTGACAGCTTGACCTGTTGAACCCATTTGTAAAGTGGGTTTATTTACTCCAGTGGTTTCAGCAAATGCCAGACTTGATTGAGCAGTAGTATCGGCGACGAGAGCCATAGTTTCATTGTTCAAGCTTCTTTCTTCGGTGTACATAATGTGGTTCCTCTCAACATTTAAGTTTTGGTGTTTGATATTTCAGGTATAACTGGTGGGATTTGTGGATGCACAGTCACTTTTTCGAGTGTCACTCATTTGAGTGTCACTCGTTTGAGTTAGTCCCAGTGTTAACTGTTAATATCTCTTCAGGTTGCGGCGGAATGAGATACTGAAAGAATGTTAAGAGTACAACGAAGACAAGTTATTCCTAAACGTCTAAAGTTGGAGCCTCCTCAAACTCCAGAAAGAAGAGCAGGCATGATTAATTTTCCGAGGTGTCTAAAGGATTGTTTCCACTTACCAGTCTTGGCTGCGTAGCCGGCGACCCGCTAAGGCGCGGATTTGCTCGTCGGCGTCGGAAACGGCAAGCGATCGCAACAAAGGCACAACTCCCGGATTTTCGGGATAATGTTCGATAATCGCTTCGAGCGCTGTAAATCGCGGATTGTAAGGAAAAGAACCGTTTTGATTGTCAACATCGCTCAAAGCTCGATCGCGCAAAAACTCAAACATTCCCGGCTCGTCTTTCCATCCCCGCATTAACTCTACCAGGGCGATCGCCCGCACCTGCGAATCTTCTTCTTTTTGAGCTCTACTTTTGAGCCACTCGAAAGTTTGAGACTGATTTGTCCGCCCCCGCGCTAACTTTTGCAAAGCGATTTGCCTGACAGCCGGACTCTCATCGCCCTCTGCTTTAGCCTCCAGCAGCATCCAAGTTTCAAGATTGTCTGGCCAGTTGTAAGCGAGTTCAAGCACCGCTGCTTGCCGCACCAGGGCTTCCCCAGAACCGAGCTCAATTTTCAGCCAAGACAAGGTTTCCGGGTCGTCGGGCCACCCCCGCACGATCGATCGCACCAGCACGCTCAGCAGGTGAGAATCATGCTCCAACTCTACCCGGCTTTTAAGGAAAGGCAGCGTCTCGCCCCGGTGAGACCAGCGTTTTGCGATCTCTTCCACCGCAGTTTCTCGGACGTTGAGGTGTCTGTCTGACTCGGCGAGATTTTGCAACCAGCCAAAGACTTCGAGACTTCCTGACGCCAGTGCGGCGACAGCCTCCACTACTACTTGCCGCACAGTCCAGTAATCCTCGGAATCAGCTATTTTTTTCAGCAGGGGCAGGGTTTCTGGGTGGTCGGGCCAACCTGCCGCTATCTGTTTTAGGGCTATTTCGCGCAGGTCGGCGTCGCGATCGCTCAATGCTATATTTTTCAAAAAAGTTAGAGTTTCGGAGTTCCCGGGCCAGCCAGAGGCAATTGCTTGCACTGCTGAGCGCCGGACGCTTGAACTCGCGTCGGACTCGGCTTTAGTCTTCAGCAGCAGGTAAATGCCTGGTTCGTCGGACCAGTGCGAGGCCAATTCTTCTAAGGCTGCTGTTCGCACTTCTTTGCTGCTGTCGGATTCGGCTAGGGTTTTCAGCAGCAGGCAAACGTCGGCTGCGGCGGGCCAGCCCGCTGCCAACTCCCGCACCGCTACGGTTCGCAGGATAGAACTTCCAGTCTCGGCAAGGTTTTTGAGCAGGGATGCCGTGCCTAAAAGGCTGTGCCAACCTCTGGCTATTTCTTGCCACGCAGCGACTCGCACTCCCAAATTTTCGTCGGATTCGGCGGCGGTTCTCAGCAGCAGCAAGGTATCTGTGCGATCGGGCCACTTAGAGGCCAACTGTTCGAGTGCTGCGGTGCGGACTGCGGGACTTTGATCGAACTGAGCCAGGGCACTCAGCAGCGGCAAGGTATCGCTCGTGTCTGCCCAACCACAAGCCATTTCTCGCACACAGGTCGATCGCACTGCCCAGCTTGGATCTGATTTGGCGAGGTTTTTGAGCATCAGGTAAATTTCTGGCTGGTCTGGCCAACCACGGGCTATTGCTTCGACTGCTGTGGCTCGGACTTCACCGCAGTCACTGGAGTGAGCGAGTATTTTCAGCCAAGGTAGGGTTTGTGGGTCGTTTTTCCAAGTTTGGGCGATCGCCGCGATCGATCGATTGCGAATTTGATAAGTTTCCTGCAATTCTTGAGCGCTTTGATAAAGAATCAGGAAACCCGTGCCGTATTGCGATAACTTTTTTAAAGCGTTTAACAGTTTTTTTTCGGTTTTTTTATTAACATCATTTTTCACTTTTAACAGGCATTGGGCTGCTAAAAACAAATTAATAAATTTTTCTTGTTGACCGTTTTGAGCTGTGAGATATTCTATAATTTCGCTCGCTGTTTCTTTGTCGAGCTTAGCTGCAATTTCTCTGAGGACTTCGTGCAAAGATTCGTCCCGCCAGTGCTGGCCGAAAACTTGTATGTTGAGCTCGCCCCAAGTCAGTTGACCGATTTTGAGTTGGGCATGGATTAACTCTGCTACAGTCTGAGGATTATTTTCGGAAACAAGTTTTTTTAACAACATACCGATACCCTGCCCCTGAAGTTTGTTTGCATTGACAATCCTCGCATCAGCTCCGATATTAGTTGAGATTTTTTTGAGCGAGCCTGAAGTATGGAACCAATCGACTCTATTTTATACGAAAAATACTGAGTCGGGAGGGCCCCAATGCAAAATCCGCCAGCACCCACAGGAATGTTAGGTGGTGGCGGATGGCGATCGAATAATTAAGCCGCTGAATCTAACTAACAGCTACTTGGACGCGATCGGCTACAACCCGAACCGCAAAAGTAGGAATCTTTACCGTTTCATCATCCAGACATTGCCCGGTGGTCAGACTAAAGTTTTGTTTGTAAATGGGAGAAGCAACTTTGAGAGTGCCGTTGCGATCGCCCACAAGTCCCCGCGACAAAACAAAAGCTTTGCTAAACGGGTCGTAATTGCTAAGCGCATAAACTTCATCTCCGTTTCCCACTCGGAAAATTGCCACTTGTTCGCCTTTAACTAAAGCGCAAACTCCAGTATAAGGGGCGATCGTATACAGAGAACACACATCTACCCAAGTAGTAACCGTATCCGAAACTTGTAATGATTGAACCATCTTCTTTTCCTGTTAATTTACTTTAATCTCGTTCCCAGTCTCCGGCTGGGAACGTAGGTTTCGAGGCTCTGCCTCGCCGAAGGAGGCTCTGGCTCACGGTTTTAGGAGGCAGAGCCTCCGGGACTTCATTCCCAGGTAGAGCCTGGGAACGAGATTAAGCGAGATTAAATCTTGCTCGCTCCCCTGATTCAAGGGGAGGGCTGGGGAGGGGTTATTCCGAAACTCCAACGAGAGCCTTTTCATGTTCGTTAGCAGGCCGCGTTTGTCCCCGTTCCGCAACACGAACAATACTCGGATCGGGCAAATCGGAATTCACAAAATGCTGGAACCGCTGCACCTTTTGTGGGTCTTCAATCGTCGTTTTCCACTCACATTGATAAGTATTCACTAAATGTTCCATCTGCGCTTCTAATTCAGCACAAATGCCCAGAGAATCCTCAATTATCACCTGTTTCAAGTATTCAATCCCGCCCTCAAGTTTGTTCAACCAAGTAGCAGTGCGTTCCAATCTGTCGGCCGTGCGGATGTAGAAAACCAAGAATCGATCGATATACTTAATCAGCGTTTCCTTATCGATATCCGTCGCCAGCAAAACCGCGTGTTGTGGCTTAATGCCGCCATTGCCGCACACGTACAAATTCCAACCATTCTCTGTCGCAATTATCCCAAAATCCTTGCTTTGAGCTTCCGCGCATTCGCGAGTGCAACCAGAGACAGCAGATTTGAGCTTGTGGGGCGATCGCAAACCGCGATACCGCAATTCAACCTCGATCGCCAAACTCGTTGAATCCTGCACCCCAAAGCGGCACCAAGTGCTGCCAACACAAGATTTTACAGTACGCAGAGCCTTACCGTAAGCGTGTCCCGACTCAAATCCCGCATCAATCAACCTACGCCAAATATGCGGCAATTGATCCACGCGAGCTCCAAACAAATCAATCCGTTGCCCGCCAGTAATCTTAGTATAAAGCCCAAAATCCCTGGCAACTTCACCCAAAACAATCAACTTATCGGGAGTGATTTCTCCCCCCGGTATTCGCGGCACCACCGAATAAGTACCGTCGCGCTGAATGTTTGCCAAAAAGTAATCGTTCGTATCTTGCAAACCGACGTGAGACTTCTCTAGAATATGGTCATTCCAAGTAGAAGCGAGCATCGAGCCAACAGCAGGCTTGCAAATTTCGCAACCCTTACCTTTGCCGTGTTTTTCAATCAACTCCTCAAAGGTTTTAATCTCTTGAGAGCGCACTAAATGGTACAATTCTTGACGAGAATATTCAAAATGTTCGCAAAGATTATTTTTGACGGCAAACCCAGCTTTCTTCATCTCCGCCTTGAAAATATCCGTCACCAAAGGCACGCACCCACCGCAGCCAGTCCCAGCTTGAGTGCATTTCTTGACGCTGGCAACATCCGTTAAATTGCGATCGCGAATAGCTTCACAAATCTGCCCTTTGGTAACATTATTGCAAGAACAAATTTGAGCCGAATCCGGCAAACTGTCTACTCCAAAACCCGCCGGGACTCCCCCTTCTCGCGGTGGCATTAACAAATCTTCGGGATGCGGCGGCAGAGCAATTTCATTTTGCATGAATTGCAGCAAAGTGCCGTAAGCCGAAGCATCTCCTACGAGAATTCCGCCTAAAATCCGGCTGCCGTCTTGATTTAAAACTAATTTTTTGTAAATGCCTTGGAAGGTGTCAGCGACAACAATTTCTTTAGCATCGGCCGACTTGGGAAAAGGATCTCCAAAACTAGCGACATCCACCCCCAATAATTTGAGTTTAGTGGACATATCCGCGCCTGTAAAAGTGCTTGTGGAACGGGCATCTTGCCCGTCATCCGCTACACGGCTCAAAATATCTGCTGCTACGCTTGCCATTGTATACCCAGGCGCAACTAAGCCGTAGATGCGATTTTGATACAGGGCGCATTCTCCGATCGCATAAATGTCAGGATCGGAGGTTTGGCAACTATCATTAATCACAATGCCACCGCGTTCTCCTACTTCTATACCGCAACTTCTGGCAATTTCGTCGCGGGGGCGAATGCCAGCAGAAAACACAATCATATCTGTTGCCAATTCCGAACCGTCAGCAAACAGCATTTTAGTAACTTTGCCATCTTCGCTGACAATTTCTGTGGTAGATTTGCTGGTATGAACCGAAACCCCCAACTCTTCTATTTTGCTGCGGAGAATTGCACCGCCAATTTCGTCAACTTGCACGGGCATCAGCCGCGATGCAAACTCAACTACGTGAGTTTTTAAGCCCATATTTTGGAGCGCGTTTGCACATTCTAGACCTAACAAACCGCCGCCGATTACTACGCCGATTTTGCAATTTTGAGCGTAATCTGACATCGCCTCCAGGTCGTCAATTGTCCGGTAAACAAAAGTTCCTGTAGCGTCTTTGCCTTTAATTGATGGCACAAATGGATAGGAACCGGTCGCGAGAACAATTTTGTCGTAGGGAACTTCTAAACCGTTGGCTGAAGAGACTATTTTGTGTTCCCGGTTAATGGCGACTGCTTTGTCGCCGATGTAAATTTGGATGCCGTTTTCTTGATAAAATCCCGGTGCAACTAAAGATAAATCTCCCGCTGTTTTGCCAGAGAAAAATCCGCTGAGGTTTACGCGATCGTAAGCAACGCGCGGTTCTTCACAAAAAGTAATTAAATTCCAGTGTTTGGCAGCATCCGAGCTGACCATTAACTCTAGGAACTTGTGACCTACCATGCCATTGCCGATTACAATGAGGTTTTTTTTGGCTGTCATTAGAATCTCTTTTATCCCGTTTATCAGTCGTTGGGTTAATTAATATAAGACTTTTTTATAAACTTTTGTACTTATATATACAAAAAATGGAGGTTTATGCAATTGTCGAATAGTCCCGATTGCATTTTTGCATGATGTGTGCGATCGACTTAAGTAGGTGCGTCAGTGGATTTTAGATTTTAGATTTTAGATTTACTTCACAGTTAAGAATGGTGCGTCAGCTAAGTGTTTTTGACAAAACGATTAACATTTTTACTGTGACGCACCTTACAGTTTTCTAATTTTTAATTATTATTTAAGCTCCCATGCTCGAATACTGCTTCAAGCCCTGCCGCCAAAGCCAGCGATTCCACACAAAAAACACCGCACTCCAACCCAACATTACCAACAAACTGCGGCCTACATCTACGGGCAATCCGATCAAGATTGAAGCGGGAAAATGGATCAAATAAGGAAAAGGGGTCCACAAAACTACTTCGCGCACGGGTGCGGGAAACACTTCTAACGGCGCGGTAATTCCCGATAAAAACAGGTAAATTAAAGACCAGAATTGCTCGATCGCACTTGCCCTTTCCAGCCAAAAAGCAAACAGCGCAAAAGTATACTGTATCAGAAACCGCAAACAAAAAGTCAAGACGATAACCAACAAAAATAGCAAAAACCTGCCCAAACTCGGCAGCCAAAAAGACTGCGGGTAAATTGCAAAAAATAGCAGCACTAATCCGAATACAAAGGGCAGCCTTGCAAACCTTTCGGAAACGTGAGATACGAAGTGGTGCCATACGGGATCGAGAGGCTGCAACAATCTATTAGATAGCTTGCCTTGCACTACTTCCTTTTCAAACTCCCAAATTACCCAAACTACATTTACTTGCCTGACAATGAAAGTGGCTAAAAAATAACGGGCAAAGTCGAGGGAATTCAGCCCAAATTGACCAGTCTTGGCCGCCTGCACCCAAACACCCATCAAGATAAATGGCAAAGCTCCTGACAGGGCCCACAAAAACAATTCTGCCCGGTATTCGAGCATATAAGCGTAGTAGGTAAATAACAAAGTTTTAGCAATTTTGATGGATTTTGTCATATCATTGTTAGATTTATTTTTTTAGTGTTAGCAACGGGCAAGATGCCCGTTCGACACAACATTGAAACTCTAGTGGAACAGGCATCTTGCCTGTGCAATTTTTCAGTGTTAGCAACGGGCAAGATGCCCGTTCCACACAACATTGAAACTTTAGTAAAACAGATATCTTGCCTGTTATGGAGAATGAACCCAGCCAAAAACATTACACTTTTCCCGTGCGGAAAACGCGACCGATTACCTCTTCAATGGGCGGGTCAGTAACAGTCAAATCTATCACTTCCAACTCCGCCAAAATCTTCGCCACGCTCACCGTCAGTTCTTCCCTTTTCACTAAAAAACGCACCGATTGTCCCTCAATAGATTCTACCTCCCCGTAAGCAAAAGCACTATCTTTTGCCAGCGGCTTAGCTAATTTTACCTGAACTTCCCGATAAGGTGCAAACCTGTCGAGCAATCCGTCTAAACTGCCATCATAAACTAATTGCCCTTCATGGATTAACAAAACGCGCTTGCACAAAGCAGTAATGTCCGCCATGTAATGGCTCGTCAACAGCACCGTTGCTTGATAGCGCTCGTTATATTCTCGCAGAAATTGCCTGACGCTAAACTGTGCGTTTATATCCAAACCTAAAGTCGGTTCATCTAAAAATAATACTTCCGGCTGGTGCAGCAGCGCCGCCATCAATTCAGCTTTCATGCGTTCGCCTAAAGAAAGCTTTCGTACTGCCTGATTTAACTTGCCTTCTAGTGACAGCATCTCTGTCAATTCTCCGACTCGCCGCCGATAATCTGTATCGGGGATGCCGTAGACAGCGGCATTGATTCGCAGAGAGTCAAGCACAGGTAAATCCCAAATTAACTGCTGTTTCTGGCCCATCACTAAGGTGATTCTTTGCAGAAAATCTGCTTCCCGACGAAAAGGAGTACGATCGCACACTCTCACAGTACCCGCAGACGGATAAATCAAACCCGTCAGCATTTTCAGCGTAGTAGTTTTGCCGGCACCGTTAGCACCTAGAAACCCCACGACTTCCCCCGGTTCAATACTGAAAGAAACGCCCTCAACAGCTTTGATATTGCGGTAAGTGCGACTAAAAAAGTGTCGCACTGTTCCTTTAAGTCCCGGTTCTTTAATCGCTACCGGATAAACTTTGCTCAAGTCTTCAACTAAGATAATTGGCATCGGCTCAAATTTTAACTTTTATTTTAATCAAGGGTATTTCCATCAGGCTTGTGCCAAGATGGAGCGATCGAGCTGTCTAGTAGGGTGCGCCAGCGATTGCTCGATCGCGAGTGAGAAAGTAACTGTGTTCTGGCAGACCCTACTAAGCTCTAGAATATTGCACAATATCCATGATCAAATCGCACAAAGTTTATAACTATGGTACTCACCCCAGATAATTCAGGCATCTCTCGTTTGGTAGGAGACAATTCTCCTGAAAATATTACACTTGCACCAGGACAACTTGCTAGTTTTCCTGGGGGACTTTGGATGGTGGGCGGCAATGATACTGTCAGGGGCTCGTCAGATGCAGAACGGATTTTCGGCAACGATGGTAAAGACAGTCTGTTAGGCGGTGTCGGCAATGATTCTATTTACGCCGGCAAAGATGATGACGATGTTTTGGGAGAAACTGGCGACGATTTCTTGACAGGAGATAGAAATAGCGATTTCCTTGACGGGGGTGCGGGAAATGATTTGCTGCGCGGTGGACAAGGTATTGATTTGTTAGTTGGCGGTGACGGTAATGATACTTTAATTGGCGACAGAGATGTGGATATTTACCAAGGTGGTGCAGGGAACGATGTCTTTGTTTTTCGAGTCGATCAAGCGGGAATCCGAGTAGTTGGCATTGAAGTTCCTGACGCGGTAATTGTGGATTTTGATAAGTCTAACGATTCGATTGGAATTAGTGTGGAATTTACCAGCAGCAATATCTCCTTGGAACAGGTAAATTATAGCTTAAACGATCCGAGACTGCTGCTGCTCAATCCTGCAACTATAGCCGGGGGAACGAGTTTGTTAGCCAAGGGCGGCATCTCGCAGCAAAGTCTCGATCCCGATGGCAACGGCCGTGTGGAAGCTACTAATATTAGATTCGGTTTTACTAATGCTTTGTTGGGTACTGTGTTGAATGTGACCCCAGCGGATTTAAACGGTCGTTTTATTAATGCTAGTTCTTTGCTTTGAAGCCGCTAATTGATTAATTATCTCTCAAGAACGGGCAAGATGCCCGTTCCACAAAAAAAACTAAGTTTTTGTGGAACAGGCATCTTACCTGTTCTTCAGTTGCGTTTTTCCATTGCCCACTGCATCAAACCGGGGAACAAACGATAAGCTTCCGATGCCAAAAAAGCGGGGCCGACGGTAACTTCTGCACGCTGATTTTGCACAGCATCCCAGATAGCTTTAGCAATATCTTCTGGCTGAGTTGCCCACTCAGATTTTAGCATTTGGCTCATTTTCTGGCGGCGCAATTCGACTCCGGGTTCGTCTCGATCGCGAAATTGAGCTCTTTCTAAAAAATCGCTGTTAATCAAGCCCGGATGCACGGCGCAAACGTGAATACCTTGAGGCCCTAATTCCAATCGCAAACTTTCTGTTAAACCGGTTACTGCATATTTGCTGGCACAATAAGCAGTCATTTGAGGCAAGGGCATTTTGCCACCAATGGAACCAACATTGACTATTGTCCCAGTTTTTCGTTCCAGAAAATGTGGCAAAATTTCTTGAATTGTGTTAACGCATCCCCAAAAATTGGTATTCATTAATTGCTGCCAGTCTTCGGAGGTAGTGTGCTCGATCGCCCCCGCGAGACAAATGCCAGCATTGTTAACTAAAACATCGATGTTGCCGCAGGCATCTAGGGCTTTTTGGACGATCGCCCGCACTTGGTGAATGTCGCCGACATCCCCCGGAATAGCTACAGCGGAAGTACCTTCTCGCTGCACTTGAGCCGCTGCTGCTGCCAATCTCTCTGGCTGGCGAGCTACCATCACTACATCGTAACCTTTACTTGCAAATAAAATTGCTGTTGCTTTGCCACTTCCTTGAGAAGCGCCTGTAATCAAAACTGTAGGAGCCATAGATAGTTATAAATTGTAATATCAATTCCGGCTGAACCGGAATGAGTGTTGACTGTTGACTGTTGACTGTTGACTGTTAACTGTTTGAATAATACCGATGCCACCGGAAACGAGATGATTCGGACTTGTTTGATGTTGAATTTTGTAGGGCGGGTTCGCAAACAATAATTGCCCGTAATATACAATTTCATAAACCCGCCCTGCCCCTACTATACATTAATATTTCTTGGATATGGGAATTTTTTAAGAATGGCGATCGGTTTTTTTTTTAACGAACCACGAAGACGCGAAGGACACGAAGGAAGAGAGGAGAAGAGAAGGGAAGAGAAAGTCTTCAGAAAGTGTTCAGCATTATGTGAAAATTGCTATATAAATTTTCCCAATGCCCAATGCCCAATGCCCAATGCCCAATGCCTAAAAAATGAATCTTCCGAAACAAGCACCTAATTGGTCGATCGCCCTAGTGTTAATTATCGGCGTTTTAGCCGTCTCAACTTCGTCAATCTTAATTCGTTTGGCTAACTTTTCAGCAGGGGCGGGCGGTTTGGGTTTCAGTCTGGTACTCGCGGCCTCTCGTCTGACTTTATCTGCTTTAATTCTGCTTCCGGCTTGGCGGAAAATTCAGTGGAACGCCCTGCAACAGGGAACTCGGCGCTATGCTGCTGCTGCGGGTTTGTGTCTCGCCCTGCACTTTGCCCTCTGGATTACCTCACTTTCTTATACTTCGATCGCCGCCTCGACTGCCCTCGTCACGACTAATCCTGTCTGGGTAGCGCTTTTGTCGCGCTTCTGGTTCGGCGAAAAACTCAGCAAAATGTCGATCGCCGGCATTACTATAGCCCTGACTGGGGGAATCGCGATCGCTCTGGGAAGTGCCGGCGCAGCCGATGCTGGCAGCAGCCAACTGTTGGGCGATTTCCTGGCTCTGGCTGGTTCCTGGGCTGTCAGCTTGTATTTGCTGCTGGGCCGGGAAGCTCAGCGGCGGGGACTGGGAATTGGTGGCTATATCGCGATCGCCTATACTGTTGCTGCGATCGTCCTGCTGCCTCTCCCCTTTGCCTTCGGCACTACTTATACTAATTACCCCGACATTGTATATTTTTATATTTTGTTAACGGCCGCTTTGCCTCAGTTAGTCGGCCACACCATTTTGAACTGGGCGGTAATGCAGATTTCCCCAACTCTGGTAACTCTTGCCATCTTGTTTGAACCGGTTGGGGCGAGTTGGTTGGGTTATTTGCTGTTTGGGGAAGTGCCGGCGCCGGCGGTACTCGCAGGTGCTGCGGTGCTGCTGTTGGGGGTAGCAACCGCTACCGTCGGAGCAAAAAAAATTACTGTCAACAGTTAAGAGTTAACAGTTTTCGACATTGCCACAACAGTTGCCGTGAGTCAGAATAAAACAAATTAGGGCTTAAAAACCCCAATAACTCATCAGTGAAATATCGATTCAAAACTATCAAAGGTCTGAGTAATGACTAATAATACTAGGCTGCCTTTAGGAGAATAAAATTATGCTGCCAGAACAACTACAGCGGATCATCGGCTACTTTATCGAAGAAACCACAGAACAGATCCAAATTATCGACCAAGGCTTGGAAGATCTGCAAAATACCGTGCCAGAGCCCCAAAGAATACACCAGCTCATCCGAGCCTCGCACTCGATTAAAGGGGGAGCAGCTATGCTCGGATTTAGCAGCATTCAGCGCATTGCTCATCGGTTGGAGGATTATTTAAAGCTGCTTAGAGAATGTCCGATCGCCATTGATAGCAGGCTACAATCGCTCTTAACCGAAGTTTTTGATATTTTAGCAGCCCTCGTGTCAAAGGTTTCTAAGGGTTTTGGGCTCAACCACGAAGACGCAAACCAAATGCTCTCCCTCGCCGAACCGATTTTTGACGAACTCGACGCTTACCTGAGAGTGCGAATTCCCACTCGCCTGACTGTGAGAGCTACTACGGACGAACATATTCACGTTTTCTCCGGTTACTGTACCTCCCTGAGCGAATTTTCCTCGGCTATTGCTTCGCGCGTCGGTTTGCTCGGAGGCACTATTACCCGCCACGATCAAGATAGCCAGGGCCTACGCCTTTGTATTGACATTTACCTACCGCCTTACACCAGGATCGAAAACATCCGCCAAGCTGTCGAACTCTCCGGCGCTATTATCGGGAATGTGCAGACGCAGCGCGACTTTTCGCTGCTGGCGACTGCGGATTATCCGGTTTACCAAAGTGCGATCGAACCTCCCGCAATTTGTATCGGATGCCGCTACTATTACGGCCGAAGCGATGGCGGGTACTTGCTCAACTGCACGATCCATCCCCGCGGCCCGGAAACCGAAGATTGTCGCGATCGGGAACCGGAATAAGCAGTAGAAAATCTGGACTCTGAGCCCCGATTTGCAACCAGGGAAAACTTTCTTCTGAAACCAATATTCTCCCTGACATCTTTGACATTACCCCGACCACATTATTTTTGAGTTCCTAGATAATTACATCCTTCTCTCCAAGATAACTAAATCCTTCTTCCTCTGGAGAGCTCCCCTAACAACTGATACTGCAACTCGAATTAATTGCATCATGCTTGCAGGATGAGCGATCGCCCAGACATTGATTGTCAGACAAGTGATTCCCATAACTAACAAGATGTATGTCGGAGGCATTACTACCCCGATCGCGAACCAGCTAAAAACGTGAAATATCATTGCTGTAGCCCAAAGGCTGGCGACAACCACAGACGCCCAAATTTGCATTCGAGGTCGGTTTAGTGCTGTCAAAATCACTGTCTGCAAAGTAGTCAGCAAGTTTGCCGGAACTAAAAAGGCACAGATAGCTATGCAGTAGGTATGAGAAAATTCAGTAACTGTATTGAAGTCGAGCATCAGTCTAATTGTCGGGCCTGTTGGATATACTTAAAGAGCTTAGCGTGACTTGACTTTCAGATCTTGTCACCCTTACTTTAACTTAATATTTCCGTAAGTAGGCCGCTCTGGAGACGCATTTCTCTCCCCCTTTTCCAGCAGGCAAAATTATACCACAAATATTAAAGTTTTGGGAAATTATTAAACATATTTGAAGAATGGCAAAAATTGCTCTGATAATTAACATCGGGAAGCGATAGTATAAAAGAGCCAAGTCGGTAAAATTTCTAGAAGGCTGAGGCTGGTCTAACAGCAACACATACTGCAGGCTGGTTTTCGACTAAATCATTTTTGGCTGAGTATCGGATGATTGATTCTCAGTGTCCGTCCAAGGAGCGAGCCGTTATGCGATCGAACACTATGAGATTATTATAAAAAAGCCAATTTGCTCTCAAATCTCAAATCATTAGAACCCTCTCCAAATTATACAGCGGAAGGCAAAGGAAATGGATCAACAAATCACAATTCCCGCACTCGAAGAAGTTGACTTGACAAACTGCGACAGAGAACCCATTCACCTATCGGGGCACATTCAGCCACACGGGGTGCTACTTGTTGTACGAGAACCTCAACTAGAAATAGTGCAAGCCAGCAAAAATACGCAAGATTTGTTAGGAATTGATGCAGAAAGTGCGATCGGTCAAAATTTAAGCTTATTATTCGATCAAATTCAACTAAAAAAGCTCAACACCTGTTTGCGGAAGGACAACTTAAAAACCGTCAATCCCATTAAACTCTCGGTCGAAATAGCAGGTAAATATTTAGAATTAGACTGCATTCTTCACCGAGAAGAAGAAGTTTTGATGGTCGAGTTAGAATTAGCCACAAGCCCAGAAAATCTTTCGGTTTTTAGCTTTTATCATTCAGTGAGAGCGACTGTCAGCAAAATTCAAAGCGCCCCGAATCTCAAGGAATTATGTCAACTAACTGTAGAAGAAATCAGGAAAATATCGGGGTTTGATAGAGTTATGGTCTATCAATTTGACCCCGAAGGCAACGGCGCTGTGATCGCTGAAGCTAAAGCAGAAAAGCTGAGTCCTTTCTTAGGATTAAACTACCCCAGCTCAGATATTCCCAAACAAGCCCGACAACTGTATTCGTTAAATTGGTTGAGGCTAATTCCAGATATTAATTATCAACCAGTCCCCCTTGTTTCAGGCAAGAATGCGGCTTCCATCCAGCCCCTAGACCTCAGTTTCACCGTGTTGAGAAGCGTTTCTCCCATTCACATAGAATACCTGCAGAATATGGGCGTTGCAGCTTCAATGTCAATTTCTTTAATCAAAGGCCAAAAGCTGTGGGGATTGATTGCTTGCCATAACTCTACACCAAAATACCTCAACTATGAATTGCGCGCCGCCTGCGAATTTATCGGGCAAGTAATGTCCTTAGAACTGCAATCAAAAGAAGGAAACGAAGACTACGACTACAAACTGCACTTAAAATCAATTCAAACTAAGATTTTTGAAGACATCTCCACGTCTGACAACTTGTCAGAAGTGTTAGTTAAATGTCAGCATAATTTGCTAGAAGCAGTCAACGCCCAGGGAGCCGCAATAGTATTTGGAGACAATTGCTATCGAGTGGGGCAAACACCTCAGGGAGAAGCGCTCCAATACTTAACTCAGTGGGTGCAAAATAACCTAAACAAAGAAATTTTTTATACAGACTCGCTGACCAAATGCTATCCAGAAGCGGAGGAATTTAAAGACACGGCTAGCGGGTGTTTGGCTATAGCAATATCACCAACTCAGAAAATATACGTTTTGTGGTTTCGCCCGGAAGTAATTAAGACCGTAAATTGGGCGGGCAACCCCAACAAACCAGTTGAAACCGATGAAAATGGCAACCCTCGACTGTCTCCTAGGAAATCCTTCGAGCTGTGGAAAGAAAATGTGAGGTATAAATCGTTGCCTTGGAAACAATGCGAAATAGACGCTGCATTGGAACTGAGAAAAGCAATGATTAATATAGTGCTTTGCCAAGTCGATAAACTAGAAAAATTAAATACAGCACTAGAAGCATCCGTCGCCAGAGAACGCGAAAAAACTGCTAATTTAAAAACCGCGATGTCCGAGCTTAAGCGGGCGCAAACTCAATTGGTGCAAAGCGAAAGAATGTCAAGTTTGGGACAGTTGGTGGCGGCGGTAGCTTATGAAGTCACTAACCCGATTAACTTCATCTACGGAAATCTTAGCTATGCTAACGAATACAGTCAAAAAATGATCGATTTGTTGCAGCTTTACGAGCAGCAATATCCGTCGCCTTCGCCAGAAATTCAAGCACAAATTGAAGCAGTAGAATTAGAGTTTATAGTTGAAGACTTACCGAAGTTGCTGGGTTCAATGAAAGTAGGAGCTAACCGCATCCGCGAGATAGTTCAGTCGCTGCGAAACTTCTCTAGAATTGACGAAGCAGACATTAAACCAGTTGACATTCACGACGGATTGGACAGCGCTTTGCTGATTTTGAGCAACCGACTCAAACCGAAACCCGATCGCCCAGCAATTCATCTTATCAAAGAATATGGCTCTCTGCCTTTGGTTGAGTGTTACGCAGTTCAAATCAACCAAGTATTTATGAATGTACTGACAAATGCAATTGATGCTCTCGAAGATGCCTTTGTCAACAATAATTTATCGTCGCACGGGGGCGAAGAAGAGTCACTCAAGTGCGGACAAATTCGGATTGTGACTGAACTTTGTCCCGGAGAAAAAGCCGTAGCAGTTCGGATCGAGGACAACGGTTGGGGCATGGAAGAAAAAGTTCGCCAGAAAATTTTTGAGCCGTTTTTTACCACAAAACAGGTGGGCAAAGGTGCGGGAATAGGTTTGGCGATTAGCCACGAAATTGCGGTAGAACAACACGGCGGCAAATTGACTTGCATTTCAGCCCCCGGAGAGGGAACCGAGTTGATTATTGAGATTCCCTTAAGCCAAACTCATCCGATACCCATTGTCAAGTAAACAAAGTCCGCGCTAGCGAAGCTATCCCGAATGGTAGCGAATCGCCCAAATTCAAAAATCGAAAATTCGATTAAAATACAAAAGCAGCTAAGTAGATTTGAGCCAATTCAGAGGAAGCTAGTATGACTGAAAAAAAAACCGCCCAATGGGATGCCGGCCGGTTTCTCAAAACCTTGGCTTATTTCGGCGTCATTCCCTTCATTGGCAGCATTAGCTGGCTGCAACAACTCTTTGGAAGCAGCAGCAAAACTAAAAAAGACAAACCCAAACTGATACTGGTAGCCGGTGCCACCGGCGGCGTCGGGAAGCGAGTTGTCAAGCGGCTGCAACAGCGGGGATATAGAGTGCGAGCTCTCGTCAGAGATGCTAAAAGAGCAACAGAAATTCTCGGCAATAATGTCGAGTTAGTCGAAGGAGATATCACTCTCCCAGAAACCCTAACACCGCTAGTAACCGAGGGCATAGAAGCAGTTATCTGCTGTACCGGCACTAAAGTTCAACCGATAGAAGGAGACACCCCAACGCGGGAAAAATACTATCAAGGCATCAAATTTTATATGCCGGAAGTTGTGGATGTTCCCGAAATAGTCGAATACAAAGGCATCAATAATTTAGTGAAAGCTGTTCGCCGCCAGCTAATTCAAGCAGGCGAAAAAACAATTTTTGACTTCACAAAACCCAGCCAAGATTTAAAAGAAAGTTGGGGTGCGCTCGACGACATTGTGATGGGCGGCACTAGCGAAAGTTCGATCCGGCTGACAGACAATACGGCTATATTCACAGGCAATGTTTCTACCGCCAACTCGGGTGGCT
Source organism: Microcoleus sp. B3-A4 (assembly GCF_036705385.1). NCBI lineage: Bacteria > Bacillati > Cyanobacteriota > Cyanophyceae > Oscillatoriales > Microcoleaceae > Microcoleus > Microcoleus sp. B3-A4. Next base: position 26,688 of record NZ_JAUBUI010000068.1, read on the forward strand.
TTGCTTCGGTGCGTACCCGCAACTTTGATCCTCCGCTCAATCTCGCAGGATTTAGCGGCCTCCACCTGCGCGTCAAAGGAGACGGCAAGCGCTACAAATTGATTGTTCGCAACGAAGCTAAATGGGATGGAATTGGCTATTGCTATTCGTTTGATACTGTTTACAATACCTGGATTACTATCACAGTTCCTTTTGATGAGTTAATTCCAGTATTTCGCGCGAAAACTGTTAAGGATGGCTCTAAATTTGATGGCAGCAGTATTTTTTCTTTTCAGTTAATGTTGAGCAAGTTTGAATATGACGGCGCGCTCAACCCGAAATTTACACCGGGTATTTTTCAACTGGAGTTAGAATCTATTAAAGCTGATGGGGGACAGACTTTGCCGCGATTTGTCATGGTGAGTTCGGCAGGAGTTACCCGCCCGGGCCGCCCGGGAATTAACTTGGAAGAAGAACCGCCTGCCGTCAGAATGAATGATATGTTGGGGGGGATTTTGACTTGGAAGCTGAAAGGGGAAGGTTGTGTGCGATCGAGCGGCATACCTTATACTGTTGTCAGACCTTGTGCTTTGACTGAAGAACCGGGAGGCAAAGCTTTAATATTTGAGAAAGGAGACAATATTAGGGGCAAAGTCAGTCGGGAAGATATTGCAGAATTGTGCGTGGAAGCTTTGGAACAACCTCAAGCTTGCAACGTTACTTTTGAGGTAAAAGAGGGGGAAAATGGCAGTCCTCCGGGAGAATGGCAGGGTTTGTTTTCTGGAGTTAAATAATTATTATTTGTAGGGTCGAAGTCTAGATCCCCCCTAACCCCCCTTAATAAGGGGGGGACAAGAAATATTTTCAAGGACTCAGCGCAGGTGCGCCGAATAGCACCCTACAAATGCGAGTTTTATAACTGGTTCCCAGGCATAGCCTGGGAATCAATGTCCAGAGGCTCTGCCTCGCTTGTGAGTAGGAAAATTGGAGGCAGAGCCTCCGGATATGCGTTACCAGGCAGAGCCTGTTAACGAGTAAAATTACCAATTACCCATTACTATGTCTGTGACTTTTTCCCGACGCTATTTGACGCCTTATTTGTTTTTGCTGCCGGCTTTATTTATTTTGAGTTTGACTGTTTTGTGGCCGGCGGTGCAAGCTTTTTATTTGAGTTTTACTAATTACGAATATGATTTAACTCAAATGCCACAGTGGGTGGGGTTGAAGAATTTTAACAGGTTGTGGGGCGATCGCACATTTTGGCAAACTTTGACGAATACGCTGCTGTATCTCACCTGCGTTGTGCCTTTATTGGTGGTTCTACCGTTGGGAATGGCGATTTTGTGCAATCAAAAACTTAAGGGGATGAACTGGTTTCGAGCAGCATACTACACGCCAGCGGTGATTTCAATGGTTGTCGCCGGGATTGCTTGGAAGTGGCTGTTTGCTGAGACTGGACTGCTGAATCAGTTGGGGGAATTGTTGGGTTTACCTCCTGTTTCTTGGCTGGCTAATCCGAAGTTAGCAATCTTTAGCGTCATGGCAGTTACTATCTGGAAAGGATTGGGTTATTACATGGTAATTTATTTGGCAGGGCTGCAAGCTATTCCGGCAGAACTTTATGAGGCGGCTGCTATTGATGGTTCTGATGGTTTGGGAAAGCACTGGGATATTACTGTGCCGCTGATGAAGCCTTATTTAGTTTTAGTTGCGGTAATTTCGGCGATTTCTGCTACTAAGGTTTTTGAAGAAGTTTATATTATGACTCAGGGCGGCCCTCGCAATAGTTCTAAGACTGTTGTTTATTATCTTTACGAACGGGCTTTTAATGATTTGGAAATTGGCTATGCTTGTACGATCGGGCTGGTTTTGTTTTTGCTGATTTTGGGGTTGTCGATTTTGCAAGTTAGCCTTCAGGGTTTGACTCGCAATGATTAAGATTTATGGCTGATTAGAACTGACGCACTCCGGGCATCATAAACTCGGTTTCTCGTTCTCATTCCTGTGATTACTAGGATTTTGTTACATTCAGAAACCGGGTTTAGTGGTCTAATTTCTACTAATTTTAGACTTGAATGTCGAAGTAATGCGATCGCTCACGGCTTTGGGCAGGTCTTATTGGGGAAATCACAGCTATAAATATAGGGTTTCTGCCAGTTCAAAGGAATTTCTAATAAATCCCTGGTTCCTGTCATTCCCTGTCCCAGAAAGAGCAGCACAGCGATCGAACTCAAGATGACATGGATAGTGCGCCAGCGATTTGAGCGGTCTTTGTAAATGTCTTGAATGATGGCAAGGGAAAAAACCATAATTAGCGCAGCGGCGATGCCAATGTAGTAATGAGACCAATACCATTCATTGGTTCGTCGGTAAACGCCATCTTGGGCGCCAAGAATCACCAAACCAGTACCTGTTAGGGTGGCAAATATGCCCCGCCATAAAGCGGGTGTAGCTCGATAGAGCATGACCAAAGAGCCGACAGTTGCAACAAACATCAGCACAATGAAAATGACCTGAAACGAGTTTTTGCTCCAAACATCCTTGCTCAAAATATGCTCAAAAATCGGGTAGGCTAGACCCAACAACGTCACTCCTACCACCGAACCTGACAGAATTCGACCTGCTTTGACGTGTTCGGGACCGACTACAGGTGGAATTTTGCTCTTGGTGTCGATCGCAATTTGCTTCCGACGCTGCATGGTTTGCCACCCCATATTGAGAACAATACCAAGCATAGGAAAAACAATCGCTACAGCTAAAATAGGATGCAGCAAAGCCAGAAAATCTTTAAATTCCATAGATCGCCTTTTTGTTGAAGAGGGTTGGCTTCATCAACCCGGTTTTTGCGCTACATAATATCATACCCGGCGATCTAAGCACAGTAAGTTTGCAGTCAGGACTAATAGTTATTATTCACTGGCATAGAGAGGATTCAAGTCCTGACTGCAACCACGCTTTATGAAGGGTAACCCACCAGAAATGTTGATAAATCTGAAGCTAGGATATAGCAGTTGTCAATTGGGTGAGGTACAGCTTTCTCAGTTACGCAATTACCCAATTACAATTACCTTGTTCTCAGAGAAATGAAAACTGCTGGCGGTAAGATCAGTGGCGCTTAGCGAGTAACTACCTGCATCACTTTGAGCTTAGCTGAACAGTTCTTTGTTATTCCCAATAGTAGGGTAGTTTTTGTTCGCTAAAGCATTTTACCAGGGATATCGCCCATCCACTGTGCTTGTAAGTAGTTATAGCCTTTCTCAGAAAGATGAGGTATCCTGTTAATGCACTCACTCATGAGGGTCAGACAGAGAATATCAGATCAAATGAACTATAGTTACATGGTTAAGTAAAGCCACGCGAAAGCGATAGCACACATAATAGCATTTTTTTGACAGCACGATCTGCTTGACTCACAACACGTTTACTTGTACTCCTCTTCATACATTGTTAAAAATGAAAGCTTATTCGATTGATTTTAGGCAAAAAATCCTTGATACTTATCATGCTGAACCCATTTCACAAAAAGCACTAGCTAAGCGTTTTTCTGTAGCCTTGAGCTTTGTACAAAAATTGCTTAAACAATATCGTGAAACAAAAAACATTACTCCCAGAACTGACCGATGTGGAGTCAAAGGCAAACTGAATGCGGAGCAACTACTCATCTTGGCTCAATTGATTGAAGGAAATAATGATGCAACTCTTGAAGAACTCCGTTATTTACTTTATGGGAGAATTGGATTTTCAGTTAGTAGATCAACAATAGGAAGAATGATAAAACTTTTAGGCATTACTGTCAAAAAAAAACACTCTTCCCTTCAGGCAAAGGCACGGAGCGAGTTCAACTCCTGCGATGTGAGTTCTGGAAAAAAATTAAAGAGATTAGTTTAAAAGACTTAATATTCATTGACGAATCGGGAGTTAACTTGGCAATGGTTAGGTTATATGCCAGATCTTTAAAAGGTGAAAGGGCTCAGGGGCCAAAACCAACTAAACGTGGCAAAAATGTCTCAATACTTGGAGCAATGTCAGTCAATGAAATTTTGACATCGGTTAATCTAATAGGCGGAACTGATGCAATTACATTTGAAGCTTTTATAATCAGGAAACTTGTGCCCAAACTATGGAAAGGAGCCTGTGTAGTGATGGATAATTGTCCCATTCACCTGGGAGAAGAAGTGAAAAAAGCTATCGAAAAAACCGGGGCAAAATTAATATACTTATCTCCTTATTCACCAGATTTTTCACCAATTGAAAATCTATGGTCAAAACTTAAAATCATTCTCCGTTCTATCAAGACTACTAATTATCAAGAATTAGGAAATGCCATAGAGTTTGCGTTCGGACAAGTTACATCGTCAAATATTTTTAACTGGTTTACACACTGCTGTTATTGTACCTCATCTTTTTGAGAAAGGCTATAAGCAAAATTAATTACATAATTATCTCCAAATTCTTTAAAAATTCTTTCTACAGATGAAACAAGAGATTGCCAGCTAGAGTAGGCATCTATTTCGAGCCATTGATATTTGATAAACCGCCACAAAATCTCTATTAAATTCAATTCAGGTGAATAAGTAGGCAATTCAAATATAGTTAAACCGCGTTCTTTCCATTCTTCAATTTTCTCGAAAATGGCATGGCTAGTATGAATAGAAGCTTGATCTAATACAATAACTGTTGGCCGCTCCACCACAGCAAAGAAAGTATCTAAGCAGGCTATGATTACATCAGAATTAATAGTCTGCTCTGAAACATAAGCATGAAGAGTGTTTTGCCGATTCATAATTCCCAAGACATTTAAACGCTTAGTTCTACGACTATCAATTGACAAATATTCACCAATATCTTGCCATCCATAAGGGACACAAGGGATGCCACAAAATCCGGATTCATCCAAATAGTATAAATCAATTTTTCCCTCATCTTCTAATTGTTTTAATTCTGACAATTTTTCTTTTTTTTCCTTGTATTCTATGGGGTCTGGCTTGCCGCCAACACCTCGACGCATCCTATGCCAACTCATCCTTTTTTTTTAATTAGGGTTTGCTGAATACATCGATCGCGTGTTACTTAGCCTGGGTTACGCGATCGCGCGATCGAGAGAAAAGTGCAAGATAAACAGGTAGAATAGGTCAAAAGCCGTGCATCACAACCTGCGATCGTGTACAGAAAAGCTGAGTTTGCTCCCCTCCCACCCTTAGACTTTGAACTAGCCAATGGATCTAAATTGTCAGCCCTCAACCGTTGGGTAAAAATGGCCCAAATAATCCCGTGGTCAGAATTTGAATCAGAATATGCGGCCAACTTCCCCGCAGACAAGGGTGCACCAGCTAAATCGTTTAGGATGGCATTGGGGGCATTAATTATTAAAGAAAAATTAGGAATTAGCGATCGCGAAACAGTCGAACAGATCCGGGAAAACCCCTATCTGCAATACTTTATCGGTCTATCAAGCTACAGTAATGAACTCGCATTTGACCCATCACCCCGCCGTACATTTTCGGCAACGAATCAGTCCCAACCTAATTAATAAAGTGAACGAACGCAT
>NZ_JAUBUI010000204.1:0-1868 GCF_036705385.1 Microcoleus sp. B3-A4
AAATACGTCAATATACTTACACACAGAAAATCATTTAGGATTGCTCTCGATATAGAAAATCATTTAGGATTGCTATAAGCTTTCATTTTTTCTGCTGATGTAGTGAATGTATTGTACCACATTTACATGGAATTTGCTGTAATTCCCAACAGCAAAGCATCGCAGAACAACCAGACGGTAGCCTCACAATACATCTCAAGTCGCCGCCAGTCGATGGTAAAGCCAATCAAGAATTAATCATCCTGTTAGCGAAAAACTTTAAAGTGCCGAAATCTGCGCTCGGCATTAAATCCGGTTTTTCCTCCAGAAATAAACTTGTGGAAATTCCAATGGAACCTTTAACTTAGAAATAAAGGAAATAACAAATCTATCTAAAGAGGGATACAGACTCAAATTTAAAATTCATATATTAGTAGTTGTAGAGTTAGAATATAAAATTATGAGCATTGAAAATAGAGTCGAAGCAACAGCCAAGAATATTGAAGGCAAAATCCAAGAAGCTGTTAGCGAAGTTACAGGCAATCAGAAAGATAAATTAGAAGGTCAAGCCAAGCAAGACCAAGCATCAGCAATTCACCTGAAAGAAGACCTCAAAGATAAAGCAAAAGAGATTGTAGACCGAGCTTAGTAACAGTATTTGCTACAAGTTTCCTGCCTACTAAATCCAGCAAACGATATGTTTGCTGGTTTTTTTATAGATATTTTTCGGAGATTATAGTCCTGCACACATTGGGCTCCAGAAACCGGGTTTGATGGACGAAAAGACGCACTCCAGCCAGTAGATTCGGTAAAAAACCCGGTTTCTTTGCCGGAGTGCGTCCAGCGCTGACTAAATAGGGTTTGCTGAATAATTGATCGCCAGCCAAGAACAGGTGCGATCGATATATTCAAGCTTGGTTAAATATAAGTTTTTTCTGTAGCGATTTCACCCAATTATAATTGTAGATTATCTTCAACTCAAAAACAGGCATTCTTTTTCCAAATAGACATAAAAACCCACAAAAAACCCGGCGCCACCAGGTAGCAAGGTTCATAACTAAAAAAGTAATTGCAATAACTGTACCAGATGTATTATCGAGTTTAGCCATCACTCGATTCAGACAGAATCTTCGTTTACGCAAGCCCCAAACTTGCCCTCAATCGCATTGCGAATTCTTTCATCTTCCAACGCTTGCCTCTTTTTTGATTTACTCACATTTGCTGGCGGTCTTCCTAGGGCGTCGGTTCAGTACCCGGACTTGACAAAACGACTCAACTATGCGTCACTGGAATTTACGGCCCGATTAAATTCAAGCGCTCATTACGGTGTAAAGTCTATGCGTCCTCCTTTGTGGCACCCGGCACTAGAGCTATCAGCTTCAGAACAGGTAATTATTAACCGCATCAAAACAGCCAAGCTTTTTACTTTTCTTCGCCTGAACCGTCTGTCCATATTCAATGATGAGTTTCAAGAAGAACTTGGCACAATTTTTAAAGACAGCACAGTGGGCTACTGTCCCATCCCACCAGCCCAATTGGCCTTGGCCACTATTCTTCAAGCTTATCTGGGTATTTCGAATGATGAATTGATTGAAGAGGTAGTCATGGATCTTCGGTGGCAATTGGTTCTGGATTGCCTGAACAGCGAAAAACCCCCATTCAGTAAAGCCACTTTAGTAAGATTCAGAAGCGCCTTAATTAAAGAAGGCCTTGACCAACGTTTAATTGACCGTACTGTAGAAATTGCCAAGCTCAAAGGAGGCTTTGGCTCGGCTCAGTTAAGAGCTGCATTAGATTCCTCTCCACTATGGGGCAATGGCACTGAAAAAGTGAACTCAAAAAAATCTGTAAGGCAATATATATATAGATCATTGCCTTACAAACACAAA
>NZ_JAUBUI010000069.1:0-32200 GCF_036705385.1 Microcoleus sp. B3-A4
GAGTAATTTTCCTGTCTCTTTTTTTCGCTTTAGTAGTGCTTGTACCGTACTTTTGCGCTCCTTGAAATCTTTCTGCTACTTTCCGAATAGAGGTGTTACCTGCTTCTCCTTGTGTCAACGATCTTTTGACGCATATCTAGGGAGTAGGGTTTCATTTTTCTCTTTTTTACCACCTCTACTACTGTACCTAATTGTTAAGCAAAGTGCTGTAATGATTTAGGATTGCTATACATCGTGAATGTCACCAACATCAGACCGTTCATGGTCAGGTGAGAGTCCGAACAGCGGGTTAAACCAGACTTAGTAGGTGTTAGACCAGGAGCCGGATGCAGTGAAAGTTGCACGTCCGGTTCTGAAGGAGAGGTGTCCTCAAGCAATTGAGGCATCGACTCTAATCAAGAAAATTACTTTTGTCCTGCCTACCCTTGGTCTTACAGGTGGCATGAGGGTGTTATCTATATAATATACTACAGAACTTCTCCAAAAACGAGGGCACAAAATATTTATCGTCTCTATGCCCCTGCCGCAACCGACTTTAATCCAACAATTGCGATCGCTGCTGAGGGGTAGGGGTTGGCTGTCGGCTCCCAAAACACAAAAGTCTCACTTTGACAAGGTGGATGTCGAAAGCCGAGTTATCGAAACCAACCGTCCAATTATTGATCTTGACGTACCTGATGCCGATATTGTCATGGCTACTTGGTGGGAAACTACTGAGTGGGTGGCAAAACTCTCTCCTAGCAAAGGAACAAAAGTATATTTACTCCAACACTACGAGGCTTTTGACTACGTACCACAAGGTCGGGTAGAGGCCACAAGGCGGCTGCCGATGCACAAAATCGCTGTCGCCTTGTGGCCCGCCGACATAGCTCGGAATCAATACGGCGATTTATCTGTATTTCTCGTCCCTCCCACCGCGGACACCAAACAGTTTTACGACCCCCTGTCGCGAGCTCCGCAGCCGCGAGGCAAGCAATTAGTTCCCACAGTCGGGAGCTACTATACTACAACTCCTGGGAAAGGCTGCGATATTGCCCTGAAAGCTTTCTCTATAGCGGCTGAAAAAATTCCCAACCTTCGTTTAGTTGCCTTTGGTTCCGGCAATACTCCTCATCCCAATTTGCTGCCGGATGGCCTTGAGTATAATAAGGCACCTACTCAAGACCAAGTAAAAGAATTTTACAGCAAATGCGATGCTTGGCTGTTTTCCAGCAGATCCGAAGGCTTCGGCTTGCCAATTATCGAAGCGATGGCTTCGGCTTGCCAATTATCGGCACTCCGGCTGGTGCTGCTCCGGAACTACAAGCTTGCGTCGGTGGCATACTTGTCAAGCCAAAAGACCCAGAAGATATGGCAAAAGCGATCGAGCAGATTTGTCAGTTGTCTGATGCCGAATGGGGGCAATGTCCAAGACTGCTTGGTAAAAGGTTATAAATTATACCTGCGAGGATGCAACTAATCTCTTCGAGGCGACACTGTACGCTGCTGTGGAACGTCACGCACAATTAACGAACAAGGCGTAAAATTGAGGTTGATTTAAAAGATTGGGGTTGGGCGATCGTTTAAGCGAGAATTTTTATAGGGCAAATTGAGTTGTCTTTCTACAATTTTACTGCAAAAAAAACTATGGCTGCATTGATCCCAGTTACTATGTTCGGCTTTATTCCAGTCGTTTTTTACCTGTTTGTGAGGTTTCCGCCTCTACGGGCGGTAATTATAAGTTTTGTGGCAGCGTGGCTTTTTTTACCGCAAGCTTCTTATCCCATCCCCTCATTGCCACCGTATACCAAAATCTCTGCCGCTTGCTACGGCATTTTGCTAGGGACTCTGATCTACGATACTGCGCGCCTCACATCTTTTAAGCCCGGTTGGCTGGACGTGCCAATGGTAATTTATTGTTTGTGTCCAATTATTTCACAAGTTAGTAATGGCGGCAGCCCGATTTCTCCGACTGTCAACCAAATCGTTACTTGGGGTCTGCCTTATTTTTTAGGACGCTTGTATGTGGGCAATTTAGACGGGCTGCGACAATTGGCGATCGGGATTTTTGCAGGTGGGTTAGCCTACATGCCTTTTACTTTAATTGAAGGGGTTAAGGGCCCAATTCTGCACCAAATGATTTACGGCGTCAATGCCTTTGAGGACTGGGGTCAAGCAAGGCGTTTGGGGGGGTGGAGACCAGTAGTGTTTATGCAGCACGGTTTGATGGTGGGCCTGTGGATGATGACAGCCGCCTTAATTGCCGTTTGGCTGTGGCAAACTGGGACGCTTAAAAAGTTTATGGGCCGTAACATCAAGACTTTAGCAATTATATTAACTATCGCTTTTTTCCTGTGCCGTTCTACTGGCGCCTACAGTTTATTTGCAATGGCGTTGCTCGTATTATTCTCTGCCAAGTTTTTTCGCACCTCTTTGCCCTTGCTATTGATAATTGGTTATATAGTGTTTTATCTGTACGTAGCTGCATCGGGTCAATTTTCGAGCAAAGACGTGATTGGATTCATCACTCAAGTATTTGGCGAAGAACGAGCCGGCTCTTTGAAGTTTAGATTTGACAATGAAGAGATATTGGGGGAAAAGGCGCGGCAAAGATTTATGTTTGGCTGGGGGGATTCCGGCGGGAACCGCGTGTACGACGGGTATGGTAAAGATATCTCGATCACCGACAGCTTATGGATTATTGCCTTTGGCGTCAACGGTGCAGTCGGTTTAGTTAGTTTATTTTCTTCCATGTTACTTCCTGTTATCGTCTTTTCCGTATTCAAATATCCCGCCAGAACCTGGTCTAATCCCAAGGTAGCACCTGCTGCTACCCTGGGGATAGCCTTAACTATGTACGTGTTTGACTGTGTTTTGAATGCTATGACTAACCCGATTTTTGCGCTGATTGCTGGAGGAATATCAGGTCTGGTCTTAAAAGCTCCAGAAAGTCTTAAGGCCAAGAAAACCAGTTCGCCACCAAGAAGACAGTCGCTGGTGCACCAAAAATTAGGCTGATTTTCGGGAAGGCGATCGCTGCTTCACTTCAAGATTGACACTATCTTGCCTTCCCTGGAGAGAAAAACTAAAAAATCTACCACTTTTGGATGAAATCCAGTTCGGAAGTTGCGAGAGATTTCTCACTCTGTTAAAATTTTAATCTCATAAACTCTTTTTTACATTCATTTGCAATGCTTCAACAAGTATGAGCACGGGATGGCTTTTTTCTTGAAACTGTGTTGCGAGTTATCAACTTAAAAATGGGCTTTATACACTTTTTCTAAAACGAGCTGCTTCTTTACATAATCTTTAAAAATCCTCACTAGACAGGCAGGGTGTAGGAGGATATACTGAGAAAAGTATGTTCACTGAAGCACCCAGGTAGTTAAAACACGAAACTGTATTGTGGGTTATAATAGTTTGAGTTGTAGTTTAATATAAAGCGGGAAGGGTATCATAAATGAAAACAGTTAATTTATTGAATGTCTCGATAGATAACTTTTCAATCACAGAGTTGTTTGCAAAACTCGACTGCGAAGGTGGTGTCGTATTTACACCCAATGTAGACCACTTGATTAAGTTGCAGTATGACCGCGACTTCTATGAAGCTTACAATACATCTACTTATAGAGTCTGCGACAGTCAAATATTGATGTATGCATCCAAGTTTTTGGGTACTCCTCTCAAAGAAAAAATTTCTGGTTCTGATTTGTTCCCTGCATTTTATATGTATCACAAAGATAACGAGAAGATTAAAATATTTTTGCTAGGAGCTGCTGAAGGCATAGCTAAGAAAGCCCAGGAAAAAATTAACCAAAAAATTGGAAGAGAAATAGTAGTTGAAGCACTTTCTCCTTCTTTTGGGTTTGAAAAAAATGAAGAAGAATGTGAAAAAATAATTGACGTGATAAATAAATCAGGAGCTACAGTTCTCGCCATAGGAGTGGGATCGCCCAAGCAAGAGAAGTGGTTGGTTAAATACAAGAGCAAATTAACACACGTCAAAATATTCTTAGCCGTAGGTGCAACCATTGATTTTGAAGCTGGTTCCAAAGCCAGAGCTCCCAAATGGATGAGCGAAGTCGGCATAGAATGGGCGTACAGACTGTTAAGTGAACCGAGAAGGTTGTGGAAAAGATATTTGATTGAAGGTCTGCCTTTTTTCCGATTAATTTTAGAACAAAAATTAGGGTTTTATAAAATGCCTTTCATGGAAAGCAAAACCAGCCAGCTAGAATGGAAAGGTGGTTCCTAAAAAGGTCAGCCACAAATCTATAGCGTAAATTAAGCTGAGTATCAGAGAAAGTGCGTTTGACTTCCAGGTAAGACTGATGCCATCTGTGGATAGTCCGATCGCACTTTCTCTCAAAATAATTCATTTTTGCTTTCAAGTCCAGGTAAAATCGGAAAGAAACCTTTTGTGGAAAATCCTAATTAGGGATGCAACCGATGAATCTGCCTTCTTTCTTGTGGTTGTGGAAAATAGCGGCTTGGTCAATGGGTGTTGCCCTGTTGGCTTACCTGTTGCTGGCCGTTACTGGAACGTGGATGTTTGCCACTAGGAGTACCAAACAACCGCGCCCAAAGTGGCTGCGTCCCTTTCATTTAGCCACTGGTGTGGGCATGGCGACTTTGGTAATTTTACTGCTGGGAATTGGTGTAGTCGGTACGCTAGGATACTACGGCAATTTGGGTCACTCGGCTCATTTACCGGCGGGGTTAGCTGTTGTGGCTTTGGTGTTGGTTTCTGTGGGAAGCGGGCTACAAATTGGCCCTAAACATCCTTGGGCGCGCCCCCTCCATATCGGCACTAATTTGGCCTTGTGTGGGGGATTTGTGATTGTGTTGGTCACAGGATGGACGATAGTACAAAAGTATTTGCCGAAAGTTTGAAACCTGTATATTTGACCTCCAACTATACCAAATGTGCCAGGGAAACCATATATGTAAGTATGTAAGGTGCGCCACAGCGCACCCTAGGTTTAATTTTTTTGCGTGAGTCCGCTTTTTGTGATGAATTCTAAAATATGCTGCGCGGTAGTCTGTGGCTTTTCTAAGTGGGGAACGTGCCCGCAGTCGGGTATCCAAATTAGTTGAGAATTTGCGATCGCCCTTGCAAACTTTTCCGCATCCGCCGTGCCCAAAATCCGGTCTTGTTTTCCCCACAAAATCAGCGTCTGCTGCTGAATTTGCGATAATTTTTCCCCAAAACCTCCGTAACCGCCGCTTTTGGTAAACGCAATTAAAGCTTGATTCCAGTTGGGCATTTCCAAGTGCAAAGCAGCACAAGTTTGAGCGTCTTGAGAAGCCAAATTTTTATCGAAATAAGCATTGACGCTAATTCGCTGGCGAATTTTGGGATTGCGTAAAAATGAAGTTGCCAGATACCCTAAAGGAGGAATTAAAAACTTTCCCTTATTAGAACTGATGGCAAAACCTGCGCTATCTATTAACACTAATTGTTTCACAACTTCGGGATAATTGAGAGTGAAATCAATGGCTGCTGCACCTCCCATGGAAGCACCGACTAAGATTACAGGCTGCGAAATTAGCGTTTTCCAAAAATAGTAAAGATGACTTTCAATTGCCCTCGCGCTGAATGCCAAACCTGGCGATCTTTCTGTAAATCCGAAACCCAACAAATCAACCGCCCAAGTTTCATTTTCGGCAGCCAGCAGCGGCAACAGGCGGCGGAATTCAAACAAGGAACTGTCGAAGCCGTGAATTAGCAAAATTGGTGTGTTGCCGCTGCCTTGGCGCACGTAGGTTGTGGCAATTGGTTCAGAAGATAGGGGAGTTGTAATGGTCTCTCGTTGAATGCTTTGGGCTAAGGCAATTGAGGTAGATTCTGTGAGTTGTGCGATCGACTTTGGGAGAAAACTTGCTGGCATAATTCTTGCTAAATTGTGAATCGATAGGGGCGATGCCACTCTGTCCGCCCTAAGATTTAAGTATATATGCTTGCTCGATCGCTATTTGAGGAGTTGGGGCGAGTCATTAAAATTCGATCGATACTCAGTATTCCTCAGCCCAGGCTTAGGTTTGTAGTGCGATCGCCAATATAGCAATTCTCAAATGCCCGCAATACAGTAAGGATACGGCGTGGTGCCGTGTCCCCACGGAATATCTGTATGCACTGCACAGGATAAGGTGTACCGCGACCTGCGTACCCTAAAAAATGCAATAGAGGCGGATTTTAGCAGGATTTGTCGATCGCAAAGATCCGTCTCCCACTCGCCCCTAATGACAACAGTTAACAATTAACTGACTAATTCTTCGCCCCAACGCCAACATACATAATCGACTGATCCTCATTGATTTTGATTTTAAACAACCCAGACTTTTTGTAATTCATATAGTTAGCTAGATTAGATGTTAGAGTTTGAGATACTTGTTTGAAAATACCCGCCGAAGGAAACACCTGCTTTCCGCGTGTAAAATCTTCCCAAAACCCGTGCATTGCGGCTAACATAGCCCCAATTTCGCCAAACATATCAAAACCTTTAATCTGAATATTGCCAAAACCAATATCCTGCATTACCACCGACAGTTCATCCGGGGTAATAAATTTTTCCCAATCGTGAACGCCCCGCCTAATCTCCTGCAAAATATTTTCCATCAGTCCAATCATCACAATTTGCGAGGAAAAAGTTCGGTTAATTGTATCAAAAAAGAACAGTCCCCCAGGCTTTAGAATCCTGTGAACCTCAGACACAACTTTTTTGTAATCGGCAACGTGTTCCAAAACATCCACGCAGATTACAACATCAAAGGTATTGTCGTCGTAGGGCATATTTTCGGCAAAACCTTGCCTGTAGTCAATCTCAAAACCGCTGGTAACTGCGTGATTTTGAGCTGCTGCAATACATTTCTCCGATCGATCTATTCCAGAAACAATAGCGCCTCTCTCGGCCATAAACTCGCAAGAAAAGCCGCCACCGCACCCGACATCTAAGGTTTTCAGCCCTTGCCAATTAGTCGCGTGTCTGTCGAAAAACTCAAATCTGGGTTTGTTTAGATGGTATAAGGCATAAATTTTAGCATTTTCGTCCCACCAATTATCGGCATTTTCCTCATAAAATTCTAAATCATTTTTTACTTCTGTTTTCTGCACGATTTTTTCAGCCCTGATTAGTGGAAAATATATATGGCGATTGCACATTTGCTGGATTTTAGAGGACGCCAATACACCTAATTTTTGTGAAAAAACCGAGGTTTCGTGACAAGTTCGCAGGCAGACACCAAGTTTCTGAATCCGCGCGCCTAAGTTCTATTTTATCGTTAGTTGTGAATCGCCACAGTTTTTTATTATAATAGCTCTGGCATAAATTTCAACCCGATGGATCGCGTTTCTATTATCATCCCAGCCCTCAACGAAGCGACTTGTCTGGAACGCACCCTCCGCCAACTCAGCATTCTCAATCCTCCAGCTTGGGAAGTGTTGGTGGTAGACGGCGGCAGTCAAGACGACACAGTGGCGATCGCACTTTCCGCCGCCACCCGCGTTATTTCAAGCAGTATAGCGGGACGATCGCTGCAAATGAACTTAGGTGCTCAAGTCGCCACCGGTGAAATTCTGTGCTTTCTGCACGCCGATACTTTAGTTCCCGATGACATTGTAGCAGTCATCCATAAAACATTGTCCGATGCCGAAATTGTGGGCGGCGGGTTTATCTCCCTGATGACTGGTTCGCAGCAAACAAGATGGGGTTTTTCCCTCCACAATTACCTGAAAACTTATTACGCGCCGCTGTTATTTCGACCTCATTTATTTTTCCAAGGATTGCGCCTGCTGTTTGGCGACCAAGTTATTTTTTGTCGCCGTACCGATTTTTGGGAATGCGAGGGTTTCGATGCTGCGCTGCCCATTATGGAGGAAGCGGATTTGTGTTTGAAGTTAGTGCGGCGGGGGAGACTTAAGTTAGTCAATCGGGTAGTGGAAAGTAGCGATCGTAGAGTTGCGAATTGGGGCGAATTTAAAGCTATTTCGATCTATCTTTCGATTGGTTTTTTGTGGGGTTTTGGCGTTTCTCCAAGGTATCTCAAGCAGTTTTATGAAGACATCCGCTGAAACACCAAATTTGATTAAACTCCCAAAATGTAGTGCCTGTAATTTTTGGGCAAAACTTTTTCCAAGAGGTAAATAATCGCCCAACAACCTAACAAAGTCCCCGTAACTAAAAAGCCGAGCTTCAGCAGCGGATTTACCGGGTCAATAAACTTATAAAACACTAACAAGACATATTTCACTACTGTCGAATCCAGGAGATATATAGGGAATGAGTAAGCAGCCAATATTTTGACTAACCCCGATACTCTACTGGGAAGTGCGATACTCTTAGAAAATGCGAGGATCGATAATACGAACAAAATTGCGTATCCTTGAGCAGATAGTTTAAAAAACGATCGGAGAAACCATGCCTCGGAATTAACTCCACTTTTTAGGTAAAATTCCCAAATGCTAGCTAGATAAAAAAGGATCGTTGCCCCTAAAATTGGCAGTTTTTTCCGTTCGAGAACGGGTTGAAGCCTGTCATACGAGCCGCCCAAAAATAGACCTGTTGAAAATGGCAAAATCCAACTGAAAATCACGCGCTCCATCAAAGGTAGAGGTATTGATATATATTTGAAAGCGGTTAAGTAGAAGAAGATTGTAAAAATTGTTTGAATTGTTAAGCCCAAAGCCAAAACTTTTCTGGACTCTAAAAATCTTAGTTTCACGAGGAGCCACCACCAGCCGTAGCATTGAACAATCACAACGATGAAGTAATAGGGAGGCATCACTGAACCAGTCAAGATATCTCTGAGTAATGAAAGTAAATCAAATTTTTGGATTTCTCCCAAATTATTTAAGATGTACAAAGCTACTGACCAAAACAGATAAGGGGGTAGAATTTTTGACAGTCTTTTTTTGACTACCAGTGCGGGATTATTTTGATTTTCCAGTTTGTTGGTGAGAAAAAAACCGCTCAACAGTAAAAATGCAGGTACGCAAAATAGTTGAAATGTATCGATCGCCACAAATAAAATTCTGCGATCGCGAAATGCGAAGAACCCAGCATGAGTAATCACCACGCTGACGATCGCTAAAGCTCTGATCAAATCAAATTCAGCGAACCGATTAGAAACTTTTTGCATGGTAAAAATTAGATTGTAAAAATTGGAATCAAGTTAGGAATTTTTTGTCTGATACCAAATCCCGATTGGCTACCCCTTTTATCATTCGGCGGTTGAAACGGCTGCATAGAGTCAAACTTTCGTTCGAGCCAAGGGGGACTAAGAGATAAAGGGGGTCTTTAAGCCGGATTTGGTATCAGCAGTACAATAGCATAAAAGGTTATATTTGCTCCTATCTTCACAAAACTTATGTCGGCAAAAATAAGTCACCGAGTGCTGGGATTGAGGAATAAAGACTGTAGAGACTATGGCGAAAAAAAATCTACCTAAATGAGGTAGACTTTTAGAAAAATTCCAGCAAAGAGTTCACTGTGGGCTAACCGTTGTTGTGATTGATGTGCGACGCAGAAACACTATCCAACTGATCGCGCCCGTTGCGGATCACGCGCAGCATATCGCTCAACTTGTGCTCGATATTATCGAGCACTTGGTCGGCATAATCATCGGCTCCGTTTTGAATTTCCTCGCATTCAGCCATCGCCCTGACTCTCATCTCTTCCAATTCCTCTTGAGCCTGGTAGCGAATTTGTTCGACTTCCGCCAGGGTGGCCTGCTGAATTGCCTCGCAGTCGAGCAAAACTTGCTGGCGCAACTGATCTGCCTCTATCTTCGCCTGCTGGAGCAGGCCCATATCGTTTAAAATTTCTGCTGCTCTCTGTTCTGCTGCTTCTATCACTTCCTGAGCGTAAAGTTCCGCCTCTTGAAGCAAGTCGTCTTTGTGCCGGATGATCGTCTCGGCTTCCTGAAAGGCGATCGGCAAATTTAGCCTCACCAAGTCTAATTGATCGAGTAACTGTTCTTCATCCACCAGAGTGCGTCTGGTCAGGGGAATTCGCGGGCTGTCGAGAACAATTTCCTCAAGCCTGTTCAATTCCCGCTGGATGTCTACTCCTGCGGTTCGGGTGGGATCTCCGAAGGCGGCTGTGTTCTGAGGTGGTTCGTTCTCAGTGCCGAGGCCGGTACTATCGGGTTCGATGCGAGTTGGTTCCTGCTGGCGTAACATTTGTAAATATCTAGGGCGACGTGTTTCGGAACAAGATGATCTACGGAGCCACCAAACTTGGCTATTTCTTTAACTACACTACTACTTAAAAAGCTGTACTCGTTAGAAGTTGCCAAAAAAACTGTTTCAATTTCACCCAGAAGGGTTTTATTGGTGTGGGCCATCTGGAGTTCCATTTCAAAATCTGTTAATACCCGGAGCCCCCGCAGCAGCACTTTGGCTTGTCGAATCTTAGCATAGTTTACTGTCAAACCCTCAAAACTGTCTACTTCTACATTTGGCAAGTGTTGGGTAGAGCGCAGGATCTGCTCGATCCGTTCCTCTACGGTGAAGAGAGGGGTTTTGCTGGGGTTTCTGACTACGGTAACAATTACCCGATCGAACAGTTTAGATCCCCGCTCGATAATATCTGCGTGACCAAAGGTAATGGGGTCAAAGCTGCCTGGATAGATTGCAATCACGAGTTTGGCTCAACCGAGTGGGGGGGAGTGGGGGAGTGTCCGAGTGGGGGAATGGGAGAGTGGGATAGTGGGGCAGTGGGAGAGTCTCCGAGTGGCAAAGCCGGAGATGTGGAAAATCTTCCTTCTTCCTTCTTCCTTCTACTTTTTCATGGAATGAGCTTTGTAGAAAGTTTCGAGGCTTTGCTTGTCGCCCACAAACCGCCAGTGCCAAGGCTCGTAACTGACGCCTTGGCGATTGTTTTTGGGGAAGGACATTTCAAAGCTGAAGGCGACGGCGTTAGCTTCTAACCACTTGAATGCTGGGGTATTTTCAAAACTGGGACTGAGGTTGTTTTCCGGGGCGCTGCCGTCGCCGATGTCGATCGCGTAACCGGTGTGGTGTTCGCTGTAACCTGGAGGGGCGCTGACTTCGGCTCGCTTGCTGGCGTTTTGCCTGCGTTCGGCTTTCACATCAAAAAATACGTGCTGTTGGTCTTGCAGGGAGCGAAAGCCGGATATAGGAGCGAAGTAGATGCCTGATGCCGCTGCGGCGTTGGCCATTTCCTGATATTTTGCTGCTGCTGAGGTGCGGAGTTTGATGCTACCGTCGGGGGTGACGCTTACCAAGTCTTTGGCTGGTGCTTCTGGGTACGGCAAGTGTCCCAGCAAGTTCTCTGGGGTGGCGGTGGCGGTGCCGGCTTTTGAGTTGGTAGCTGGACTCGCGGCCGCTCCTGACGGCGAACTCACTGGTGCTGGGTTTTGTTGAGTTTGCTCTGCCTGACTGGTGGCTGGGAACAAGTTAAAATTGAGGTGCAGCCAGATGCTGACCCCGAAGGCTAATGCGGCCAACCCTAGCAGTTTCCAAATCAGCCCTTTTTTCTTGGACTGACTCGGCCGTGCTTCTAGGTATGGGTGGTCTCGCACTGCTTCTGGAATTTCGTCGGCGACAAGCTCCGAGGCTTGCGGGGGTTTTCTTGACAGACTAGCGTTATCCAAGCCAGCTCCACTCCTGCACTTCAATAAGGCTCAACGTTAAAAATTGTAAACCGATATGGGCGATCGAACAGCTACAATTGCCGCTGAGAATATATCATCTCTTTCTGACCTCGCCCCGTCCCATCCGCCAACTCTGGCATCTTGTGCTTGGGCGATCGTCGCACGGTAGATCGTCCATCCGATGTCGCACTGGTTGGCGCTGGTGGCGCTGGTTTATTTTAAGTGTAATTTGTTACTGTTGGATCAAATCTCACAATTCTGCGATCGACACATCAAACGTCCGCGCCAATTTTAGCAGAGCACCGATGTCAGCCATTGCCAGACCGGGCGATCGGGCATAACTTTTAACAGTATTGTAGGATAGCCCGGAGCGATCGCCTACTTCCTTTAGCGATCGGGCTTGGAGCGCCGTTAAGGTCTAATTAGTAGCTTAAAGCTCGATAGACCAAAATTAAACATTACCAACTTCCGCCAACTCAACATCACTAACAGAACCTTCGTCTTCCCCTTTATCCCCTTCATCAACCGCAACTGTTAACTTCAATCCCAAAACCTTCAGCCAATTAGCCAAAGCATAAATTGTCGCACTTCCTTCTCCCGACAACAAAAAATCTAATTTTTCCAAATGCAATTTAGCATCTTCAGCAGACATATTTGGTTCGCCAAGAGCCTCAAATACATTGCTAAGTGCGAGTTCCAGTAAACCAGGTTCAGGCTCTTCGTCTTCCAAATGCGCTGTTAGATAAGCCGCAGCGTGTATTTTATCCTTGAGCGCTTCTATCAGATAGCCCTGGTAACTATCGCTCGTTGGCATTTTCGCGTTCTCCATATTCTTTCCAATACTCATACGCTTTGCGGATATCTTGTTCTTGAGTGCTTTTATCCCCACCGCAGACAAGAAGAACTATTGTTGACCCCAATTGTCCGAAGTACACGCGATACCCCGCCCAAAATCAATTTTTAATTCGCAGACTCCTTCCCCAACAGACTTGCTGTTTCCTAAATTCCCCAAGCGAACTCGGTCAAGCCTTTGCTCAATTTTAACTACCGCATTCAAATCCCGCAGGGAACTAAGCCACTCTGCAAAAGGATTTTTACCGTCTGGGGTAATATAACGCCTAATTTCCCTCGGTTCTACTTCCATAAAGCCGATCGTACTTGCACCCTCATCTTAATATCGGCGATCGCCCCGTATCCAACCTTCTTCACCAGGGCCAACTCAAGATCACCGATCAAAAGGAACTCTGCCGTCAGGGGTAGTGTAACGCTCAATTTCTCTCGGTTGCGCTTCCATAATCTTGATTTTAGCGACGATCGCACTCCAATCTGGCAGCCGCGCCCGATCGCCCCTTGACTCGATGCGCTACAATTATTAAGAAATCTTTAGTTAGCTCCGTTTAACGTTCCAGACGCATTATGAGTCTTCCCATTCGCAACGTCGCCATCATTGCTCACGTCGATCACGGCAAAACCACCCTTGTGGACGCTCTCCTCAGACAGTCCGGGATCTTCCGCGAAGGGGAAGAAATCCCAGATTGCGTCATGGACTCCAACGACATCGAGCGCGAACGTGGCATTACCATCCTTTCCAAAAACACCGCCGTCAGGTACGGAGAAACCCTGATCAACATCGTCGATACCCCCGGACACGCGGACTTTGGCGGAGAAGTCGAACGAGTTCTCGGCATGGTTGACGGCTGTCTGCTGATCGTAGACGCCAACGAAGGCCCAATGCCACAAACCCGGTTCGTGCTCAAAAAAGCCCTAGAAAAAGGACTGCGCCCGATCGTCTTTGTGAATAAGATCGATCGCGAGCGAGCCGACCCCCACAAAGCCGTCGATAAAGTTTTGGATCTGTTCCTCGAGCTAGGTGCGGACGACGATCAGTGCGAATTTCCCTATCTCTTCGGTTCCGGCTTAAGCGGTTACGCCAAAAAACACCTCGAAGACGAAGGGGTAGATATGAAGCCCCTCTTTGAAGAAATCCTCGACCACGTACCACCCCCCGTAGGCGACCCCAACAAGCCACTACAACTGCAAGTAACCACCTTAGATTACTCAGAATACGTTGGTCGCATCGTCATCGGTCGCATCCACAACGGCACGATTAGAATCGGTCAACAAGCAGTCTTAATCACCGAAAGCGGCGCGATTGTCAAATCAAAAATTACCAAATTGATGGGCTTTGAAGGCCTGAAGCGGATTGATATCCCAGAATCTTCTGCTGGTAATCTTGTCGCCGTTGCCGGTTTTGCTGATGCCTATATTGGCGAGACAATTACCTGCCCCAACGACCCGCAAGCGCTGCCTTTAATCAAGGTAGATGAACCGACTTTGCAGATGACTTTCTCGGTGAACGATTCGCCGTTCTGCGGTCAAGAAGGAAGTTTGGTGACATCGCGACAAATTCGCGATCGGCTAATGCGAGAACTCCAAACCAACGTCGCCTTGCGCGTCGAAGAAACCGAATCTCCCGACAAATTCCTCGTATCCGGCCGCGGCGAACTCCACCTCGGAATCCTGATCGAAAATATGCGTCGCGAAGGATACGAATTCCAAGTATCTCAACCGCAAGTAATCTACCGCGAAATCGGTGGTCGTCCCTGCGAACCTTTTGAATGTTTGGTATTAGACGTACCCGAAGAAGCAGTCGGCGGCTGCATCGAACGGCTCGGTCAGCGGAAAGCAGAAATGCAAGATATGCACGTCAGCAGCACCGGCCGCACGCAAGTAGAATTTTCAGTTCCCGCCCGCGGCTTGATCGGGTTCCGAGGCGAGTTTATGCGCTTGACTCGCGGCGCTGGAATTATGAACCACAGCTTCCTCGATTATCGCCCCCTGGGCGGAGAAATTGTCGCCCGTCGCAACGGAGTATTGATTTCCTTTGAAGAAGGAATTGCAACTACTTATTCACTGAAAAATGCTGAAGACCGCGGCGTATTTTTCATTACCCCCGGAACCAAGGTTTACAGAGGGATGATTATCGGAGAAAACAACCGAGATGAAGACATGGAGCTGAATATTTGCAAGTCGAAGCAGTTGACAAACCACCGCGCATCTGGCGGTGAAGAATTGGCGCAATTGCAAGCCCCGATCGACATGAGTTTGGAGCGCGCTTTGGAGTACATCGGCCAGGATGAATTGGTGGAAGTAACACCGAAATCAATTCGCTTGCGGAAGGTTTCTAAGAAGTTGGTGAAACGGTAAAACAACTTGAGGGCTGGCAAAATTGCCAGCCCTTAGTGTCAACTTCAAACTGTATTTAAAGGCAATATTAATAATAGTAAATAACCGAGTAATTATGAAAACTATCTAAATTTGATAAGCAATTAAGCAGATGGAACCATGAAAACCACCGTTGAACTTAACTAAGAATTGGTTAAAGAAGCCTTTCGCTTAACCAATTTCCAGACATAAAAATAACTAATTGGCTTTGCTTTGCAAGTACAAAGTCTTGTGGGAGAACGGATGTATTTCTAATCGACCCTTAAATTGCTCATTATCCTAAGGTTTATCAATAAAATTTATGCTGAAGAGAATTTATGTAAATAATTTTAGATGCCTGGTCAATTTTGAATTGACAGTAGATAGCTTAAATCTCTTTCTGGGTTCAAATGGATCGGGCAAAACTACCGTTTTCGAGGTTTTAAGAAAACTACAGAAATTTATTTTAGGCGAGCAAGCTTTACAGCGAGAGTATAGGGTATCAGATTTGTTTGCAAGGAAGGATTTAACAAGATGGCAAAAATCCGGCATTCAAAATTTTGAATTAGATATTCAAGGAAATGGTGGCATTTATAAATACACCCTAGAAATACAACATCAAGGAGAGTATGAACCGCCTAGAATGCGTCTGGAAAGCTTAACTTTTGACGGACAACCTCTGTTTAATTTCTGGGTTGAGGCAGGAGAGAGAGGTAAGTCTGTAGGTCAAGCCAAACTGTATAATGACGATCCCGATCGCGAAGGTCCTTTCTTACCGTTCTTTGATGGGTCGCGTTCTGGGATTGGTTTTATTTACGAGAGACATGACAATCAAATGCTTACATGGTTCAAAAAACGGATTTCTAACTTTTTTATTGTACAGATCAATCCTTATATAATGGAATCAGAAAGCCTTAAGGAGGAAAGTTCACCTAACTGGGATATGTCAAATTATGCAGCTTGGTACAGCTATTTATCTCAAGAATCTCAAGGTAAAATCATTAAATTAACGCTGGAATTACAAAAGATTATCCAAGGATTTGATTCATTTCAAAATTCTAAATCCGGTGATGTTAGGATTTTGTCAGCATCTTTTACCCGTCCCAGCAAGGCTGCTTATAGGCTTAATGAATTATCGCACGGTCAAAAAGCTTTAATTGCTCTATACACCTTAATATATTGTTCTCCTGATGATAATTTTACTTTGTGTATTGATGAACCAGAAAATTTCCTGGCTTTACCGGAAATAAAACCTTGGTGGGGTAGGGTGATGGACTATTGTGTGGAAAATCAAGCACAAGCAATGTTAATTTCTCATCACCCCTCATTAATTAATTACTTAGCAAGCAATTCAGGTTATTGGTTTGAACGAAGAGATAATGAAGCTGTCCGCGTGCGGCGAATTACTGATACTGAAGAAGAAGGTTTATCAGTTGCTAAGCTTATAGAACTTGGATGGATTTATGACGAGTAGAGATGATTTACCAGAAGTAACTATTCTCTGTGAAGATATTGACCAAGAGCGATTTATCAGACAATATCTAATCTGCCGGGGCTTGGACGATCGCAAAATTAAAGACTTTGGCAATCCTAAAGGGAGAGTAATTGACAATAACAATGCTTCGATAGTCAAGTATTATCCAGCTCTTATGAAAAGTTATAGAAGAACACGTAAGTACAGAAATATTGCTGTAGTGGTAATGATTGATGCTGATGAAGATAGCTTGGACGATCGAATGCGTTCTTTAAATATAGCATTAGACGAAACAGCAGGTAATTTAAACAGAGATCCGCGACTGCGTGACGAGAAAGTTGCTATTTTTGTGCCCGCCCGAAATATTGAAACGTGGTTTTATTACATTAATAACAATATGGAAGGACAAGAATGTAATGAAAATACTGATTATAAAGATAAAAAAATGAGTGCAGAAGAGAGGATTGAACTAGCTAAAAGAGCGGCAAAAAAATTGGCTACAGAAATATGTCCTCAGGGAGTCGATCGCATTACTTTGCCTTCTCTCCGTTATGCGTGTACGGAGTTGCAACGGCTACAGTTTTAAAAAATGAGTTAGTTGATGTGACATGATGTTCTGTTAGATCCCCGATTTCTTAAAGCCATCGAAGAGCTGGGTTTTCTGTTTTCTTAAGTTGTTCTACTTAGTTAATGATATATCATTTTTATATATCAATTGGCACATCGTGACTCTAGTGTGCGATCGCGCGATCGACTAACCGCCACAATATGTTTTAATTTATATTTGAGCAAAATCCAAACAAAATTAGCCATGAGTCCTAAATCAATAGCCGTAATCAACTTCAAAGGCGGTGTCGGAAAGACCACCGTCACTTGGAGTCTGGGAAATATTATATCCCAAGGAACCGACTTAGAAGTCTTGATGTTAGACTTAGATCCGCAAATGTCGCTCACAGAGGCGATCGGACTTAACGAAAATACAGGTCATTTAGATGACAAGTTTGGTAAGTGGTACGAACAATCTCTCAAGCATAGACTTACAATTTACGACGCTCTAGAAGTCTTTAAAAAAGCCGGACATAACTTTAAATTTCCCGTTGGTTTCGACACCATTTATCAGATTGACGAACAGTTGCATTTTGTCCCTTCAGTTGAAGAATTGTATTGGTTGGATATCGATGGATTTGAGGGAAAAAGTGTTAAAGACTTCATCCGCAGATTTATCGGCAAAATCGCCAACTCTGCCAATCTCCCCAAATACGATTTGATGCTTTTTGACTGTTCACCTTCCTTCAGCCTCCTCACCTACAGCGTACTCTCTTGCTGCGACTTAATATTGATTCCCGTCAATCCCGATTATTTTGGTTCGAGGGGATTGAGTTTAGTTTTAAATTCGCTCCAGAAACGGATTGAGCCTTATCCGTTTCCCAAAATTGCAGTGTTTATGAATAAAGCTAAAATTTATGGAGGATTGCTGACAAATGAAGTTCAGTTTTACATGAGAGAAGTAAAGAGACTTTGTGCAGAGATATCAAAAGACAATAACATAGAAGTTAGATTTTTAGAATCGACGATTCGGGAAAGCGTCGGGCTAAAACGGGCGATTAATGAGGGAGAACTGCCGCGAGAATTAGTTAGAGAATTTGAAAAACTATGGCGCGAGTGTGAGGAGTATCTCAAATGAGTAAAAAAGAAATTTTGGCTACTTCCGAACAAGAAAGCGGGGGGTTAGTTGAGGAAATTGGCGAACTTAAGGAAATCTTACGGGACGTTTCTAGAAAATTAACCCGGCTTGAAACTCAAGTCAAGCGGGGCGTGCTTTCTGCTGGGTCAAAAACTTCTGATATTCCCACGGGTGCTGATGTAAATAAACCTGTTAATTTATCGGCTGCCAATGTTCTAGAAGTTTATGAAGAACTGCGTTTACAAGCTAAGAATGGTAATGAAGAAGAGGTGAGGAAAAAATTGTTGGCAATGAGTGCAACTGAGTTGAACTTGATGTGTTGCGAGTTAGGGATGCCACCCAGCAGCAAGAATCCGTCCCGAAAAAAAATGTTCGAGCTAATTATTGGCAGAATTAAACAGAGTTTGAGGCTGTCGCGGCATATAGACCGACAAACACTTTGAAAATTAGCATAGGAATCGATAAAATGCGTTTTAACTTGCATTTCCCGCTGCGATATAGAACAGGCAAGATGCCCGTTCCACAAGAGTTTAAGTTGAGTGTGGGGTGGGCATCTTGCCCGCCCATCAAAAGCTTGTTGCAAATTCTGCAACTTTTCAGCTTCCATAAATTATGGCGGATCAGGGCGATCGGCCTATTTTCACTAACACTCTTAATCAGCTTGTTTTTGAGCCTTCACAGTCCTCCCCCAACCGCAGCCCAAAAACCAAGGATACTAGCGTTTACCGCCCTCCAGATGCGTGGCAGCGAGAACAGATCCCCTTTATTTGCGGTCAATGCTACCAGTTCCGCTCGCCGCGAACTTACAACTAATATAGATGTTATCGCTCCCCTAGTGTGGTCGCCCAACGGGCAGCGACTGGCTTTTGTTGGCGGATACAGCGACATCTATACAGTCAATGCTGACGGTTCTCGACTAACTAAACAATTTGCTGAGGCTGGTTGCAAAGCAGCTAATTTTGCAATAGCTTGGTTTCCCAACAGCCAGAAACTTGTTTTTACCCGTTCTTGCGATGGTTTTACCTCTGATGATCCCGGCAGCCAATCACTTTATACAAGCAACACTTCTGGCATTAAAGGAACTAAATTAGTTAGGAATTTGGAAGTAGGAGGACAGCCGCCTAAAACAGAAATTTCATCTGAATTTTACATTTCACCCGACGCCCAGCAGGTAGCATTTGTCAAGGATAAAAATATCTACAAAATGAATGCCGACGGTTCGGGAATGACCAAACTAACTAAAAGTCCCGGCGAATATATATCGGGCGGAAGTGAACTTGTGTGGTCGCCCGATCGCACAAAAATTGCTTTCCTGGTCGGCGCTTATCCGAAACAGCAAATTTACACAATTAATGCCGATGGAACCAACCTCAAAAATTTGACAAACAACCCGCAAAATGAGGTTTACAACGTCAAACTATTTTGGTCGCCCGACAGCAGCCGCATTGCTTACTATTATAATAAACCCGGCGATTTAGCAGGCGAACAGCAAGATATATCCCTGCTCGACATTAACCGGGGGACAGCCAAGAACCTCACCCAAAAACCCAGAAACTACGACGAACTTTCGTGGTCGCCGGATGGCAAATTTATTGCTTTCGTCGCTGGAGAGTTCAACAATCAAAAACTCTACACAATCACTGCTGACGGAAAGCAGCTAAATCAACTAGCTACCCAGCTAAAACCGTCGGCAATTTCAGAATTAGCTTGGTCTACTGACAGCCAGCAAATTGCTTTTATATTTAACGAAACCCAAGGAGACAAAAGCAACTTGTATTTAATTAATCGGGACGGTTCGGCATTGACTAAATTGACAAACGACAAAGATGTGAATGCTAGCAATCCGGTTTGGCAACCGCAGTAAAGTTACGAGTCACAATATGCTGTAGGGGTGGGTTTTAGCACAGATAAACCCAGAACGCCGGGCTATATTTGCACCGCCTTGGATCGAAAGCGGGTTACTGAACAAGAAAGAATCCACCCAACTCAACACTCAAAACTCTTCTCAAATGGGGGCAGATGCAATAATTTTTTTCTCCTTTAATTGCTGGTGAACTTGCAAATCATTTGACTCAAGTTCTTGGGGTTTTTCATCCTGCACCTGTTTGTCAATTTTGGGCAACTTTAAAATCGCCCCAGCTAAAACCCAATAATACACGGACACTGGATCTACATCGAGCGGATAGTATTGAGGATTGATCGTAATAAATCCCACAAATACCCAAAAACTAGCTCCGTAACTCCGCAAACTTTTGTCTTTCACAGAACGGTAAGCTCTAAAAGTTAGAAAAGCCAAGTGTAAAACCATGATCTGAAAAGCAATCATTCCTGGATAACCGAGTTCGTAAATCAACTTAGGTTGGAAAGTTTCAATTAGCTGCGTAGCACCAAATATTCGCGTTGAATTAGTTGCTCGTCCCACACCTCTACCGAGAGGTCTGTCAATGATAAAATTGTGGCTTTGCTTGAACTGATTAAAGAGAAACTGCTGGGGCGGTGCAGCATTCCAGCGCTTAACAAAACTCTCCCGCTGCTGCTCGACAATTCCCGGGCTAATTGCTGCCCCGACAAACAGCAGAATCGCCAGTCCTGCACCGATGGGAATAAATCGTTTTAAATTAACTAATTGACCGGTAAGAACTAGCAAGATTGCCGTAGCAACGGGAACCATAACTAAAGCAGCTCTTTGACCGGAAATAACTGCATTGGCAAATACTAATGCCATGCCAAATAAACCGATAACTCGCCACCAGAATGAAGGGTCGCAAAAGGCAGAGGCAAAGGTTAAAAAAGCATTAGAAATTAAAAACCAAGCCCACTGCCAAGGCGCTACAAAAGTTCCCGGCAAGCGGATAAACTTGACTTCTGGACTGAACACTAAAGAACCGCCGACAAAACATCTAGCTTGCAGCGTTGCTTTAAATAAGTCGTTTCCGCTCATTCCTCGGGTACCCGCACATTTTCCACTTTGGAGCAACAGGTACTGCATCAAACCGAGAAGGCAGCAAACGATCGCCAAAACGATGTGCATTCGACTAAAAAATACCAAATCCTTCTTAGTGCGAAGCAGATAATAGGTACACCCAATCAGCGGTATGTAACCTATCAATACTTTTAAGCCGAGAATTCCTTGCAGAATTGGTTTCTCACCCTTCATAGGGTTGAGCTGCATATCGCCGTTGACAAAAATTAAAGTTAGCATTGCCATCATCAACAGGATGCTAAAGGTAGAAAGCATTTGTTTGGGGATGAACAGGGGCAACTGTTTCTTTTTGCAGCTTTGAATTAGGGCGATGAGAGCTGGTATGTAGAAAGCATCTTTGGCTAATTGAAATGCAGCATTCCCGCCGCCAATTGCGTAAGTAATTGTACCGCTGAAAGGCAGGTAAATTAGAAAAGTCCACAAAGCTTGGCGGGGGTATTTGTAGGAAAGCAGCAAGATGGCTGCGGCTCCGCCTCCTGCAATAGCAATCTTAGGACCTGCCACGAACAACAGGGGGATGCTGAGAGCAACGGTGACTAAGCAGCTTATGGCGATCGCCTGCACCAATTCATTGCGCTTTTCTGAAATTTTGCGTTTTTGTGCAGCTACTTCTTTTTTGCTTAGCGCGGTTGTTTTTTCGCTGTGCTTGTGTTTGGATTTCTTGGATTTGCGCTTGGTTTTCAACAACATATACAAGAAGGAAGAGGGAAGAGGGAAGAGGGATTTAGTGGTCGAGGAAAGAAATAATAAGTAATTCCTTATGTTTCAGCAATTAATAATTTCCTCCGCATCAGGGGGATTACTATAAATTTTATAAGGCACTTATGTAGAAGGCTGAAGGCAATATGATGTAGAAGGCTGGACATCGAGAAGGTAGAAAGCAGAATCAATAGAAGCAAAAATATTTCGGTAGAGTTGCTTACTTATTCTTAAAGCTAATATCGACAAAAAGTCTCGGTCGAGATTGTGGGTGTGACGCGGGCACAAATTACACTGGCGACCTTGTAGAATATAACTGCTGCATCTATAATGTACAAATCTCGAAAAAATAATTTTAATCTAGCGGTGAATATGAAATTAACAAAATTTGTATCGATCGGCAGTGCTCTACTATTAGGAGCAAGCGCGAGCATATTATCTAGCAGTACAGCATTAGCTGCAGAAAAAATTGTCCTCACATTTGGCCCGATCCGACAAGCCATCAATGTCAGCGACTTAGAAGACTTTGCTAAAGACGGCACGACGACGCCAACCCTCCAACAAATTATCCGGTTCTCCAAAATGGACGCGCAAATGCTCCGGGGGTTCATGGGTTTAGAAATCGGTTTAAAGCCTGCTAATCTGGCGAGGGTAGTCTACAGCACCCCGGGAGAAAAAATCACTGACCAAATCGGTCAAGCAATTCGGACTCAGCGCCGCACAGAAAGCGGGAAAGCTCTGCGAGCAGCGATGATCCTGGCAGCCGGGGACGACGGTAAGGTATCGCTACTAGAAATCCTGAAAAAGTATCCTCTCAACGAGGTTTACGTAGATGTTGCCAGCCTTCGCACCGCTGTTGGGAAAGTTCAAAGTATAGCCGGAACTCTGCAAAGCCTGCTTCAAGATGTGATGCGATCGACAACTCGCACAACTGAAACAACTCGCCCCGAAAGTCCGATCGAACCTCGCCGCAGCGTGCAGCCAACTACTCCGCCTCCAGCGCCGCGCCGCGCCGCTCCCTTGCCAGCACCCGCACCGCAGCCTGTGACGCCGGTCAGAGGGCTTTGGTAAAAAAATCATAAATGTGTCCTCAAGGCGGGTTGAAGCGGCTGTTGTGGCATCCTGCCGACTCTTTTGAGACCAAACCCGCCCCCGCCCTACCCCTATCCCAACCCCCAAGAGGGTTAGGACTTTGGTGAAAACTCCCAAAGCAATCAATGTTTCTTTAGCAATTTTTTGAGCAACTTAGGAATCTCTGAAGGTCGAGCCGCCACAGGTATGTCCGCCTCTTCAAAGGCAGCCATTTTGTTTGGGGCCGTAACTCCAAAGGCTTTCTGGGCAGCCGCCCGAGAACTGATCAGGATGCCGGCGTGGCCCAAAGACGGCCCCTTGGGAGCGTAGCGGCCGGCCAGATAAGCAACCACGGGTTTGTCGATCGCCGAGGCGATGTAAGAAGCAGCAGCTTGTTCACTCCACCCGCCAACTTCCCCCACCAAAACCATCGCTTCGGTACTGTCGTCTTCGTCCAAAATTTGCAGCCACTGCATAAAAGAAGAACCGACAATCGCGTCGCAGCCAATACAAACCGCCATCGACTGTCCCAACCCAGCCTCCGTCAGTTCTAGGGCAACTTCGTAAGTCAAAGTGCTGCTGCGGCTGATCACTCCCACCGGGCCGGGAGTGTAAAATTCCTTGGGGTGAGTTCCCAGCAGGAGTTTGTCGGGCACAATAATCCCCGGACTGTTGGGCCCGATTACCAAAGTTTCGGTGGCTTCTGCTTTTCTGACTAAGTGCACCATATCCAGAGGAGGCACTCCCCCAGTAACGATCGCGATTTGCCGAATTCCTCCGGCGATCGCTTCTAAAGCAGCATCCAGCACCGAGTAAGCGTCTACCAAAATTACCGCAGTGTCAACGTGACCCACTGCCGCCACTGCTTGTTCTACCAAATCAAAAATCGGAATTCCCTCCACTTCCAGCCCCCCCCGACCGGGACTAACACCGGCGACTACATTCGTGCCGTATGCTTTCATCATCAGGGCGGCGCGGGTGGACGCGGGAGATTCTGTAATGCCCTGTACTAGGACTTTGCTTTCAGGAGTTAAATTCATTTTTTCCCACTTGACACTCGATCTGTAAAAAGCAGAAGGCCTTCATCTGTACAGAAATCTCATTTTTTGCCGATCGACTGCCGCTACTTGGCGGAGGATACAGAAGCGGCCGCGGCCTCATCCAAAGTGCTAGCTAGCTGCACCGGCAACTGTCCCAAAGGCTTTTTAACAGCATCAGCATCGATCTCTACCAGCCGCAGCACCACTTGGATGTGGCGGTTAGCGCGAGCTTTCCGTTCCAAATAGCCGGCTACTGCAGCGATTATTTCCTCGGTCTTGGAGGCGCTGCCCAAAATATTTACAAGTATCACCTTAACGCTTTTATCCTGAGCGACTAACTCCAGACCCAAATCCGCGCGATCGCGCAGGGCATTTGCTGCTTCGTAGCCGTCTAGGGAACCAATATTCACAAAATTAGCTGGTTTTCCTCCTTGGTGGGTTACAGCATCTAGAGTTGCCATTGTCAGGCCCACTCCGTTGCACAAAATCGCGATATTCCCATCTAGTTCGATTAATTGCAGGGATTCGGAATTGGAGATTGGGGATTTAGATTTGGGGTCAAACTCCGGCTGCTGCTGAACCTTCGAGTAGGAATGGGGGCGATCGCTAGGGGCATGGAGACTTCTCCTTTCCCGTGCCAACCCGCTGCTTTGCCTCTTCCCCGATAGTGCCGCCAAATCTGGATGCCGCCCCAAGGCATCGTCGTTGGCGGTGACTTTACCGTCTAAAGCCATGACCTCTCCCGTCGGGCTGATGCCGAGAGGATTGATTTCTACTAGGTCTAAATCTTTTTCGACAAACAGCCGGTACATTTTTTCGACAATGGTGCTCACCGATTGAATCAAGTCTCCCTGCAATCCCATTTTCAGCGCGAGACGCCGCGCGTAGAATGGGGAAAATTCTTGATCTACGGCAACTTGCTGCATTTGCTCGATCGACCGTTCGACATCCATACCTCCTTGTCTCGATCCCAGTAGCACCGGGCGGCGGGCTACGGGGTCTAGGAGTACCGCTAAGTACAATTCTTGGTCAGCGTTGTACTTTGCTTCTGCCAGTAGAACTTGGGGATATTCATCCTCGATCGGCAAATTAAAAATTGTTTGGGCGGCTGCTACTGCATCGATCGTATTTTCCACAAACTTGATACCGCCCGCCCGGCCGCGTCCCCCAGCCCGCACTTGCGATTTGAGTACAACGGGGTAGGGAATTTTCAGTCCTTTGAGGTCGGCGGGATTGTCAATCCGCTGCGACGGCAAAATCGGAATTGCCATCTGGCGAAATAAAGATTTAGCTTGGTACTCTAACAAATCCATTATCAATTACGGGTTACGGGTAGTTGGCAACAAGCAATTCGTCCTAATTGGCAATTCATAATTAATAGATAGTAATTGGTTTTTTGTCAAGTTAAAAGTTAAAAATTATCGCTTTTATCTTTTATTTTTCGACTTTTGTATGACCGATTACTTATTCGCTATTACCGCTCGCCGATTACCTATTACCTAAGCTGTTTCAAAGTGTTTTTTTCTAGGAATTGCCAAATTTTACTGTCGGCTCTGGCGGGGAGATATTTGGCGAGCGTTGGTGTTTTTTTGTCTCGGAAAATCTTCGGACGTTCGGCGATACTGTGCCGAGATATTTTTGCGAATTGTTTACTTGATGCTATTAACAGCGCCTTGATGGACGGTTTTGACCCATTTGAGCCGCTTGGGCCGTACCGCAATCCGAGCCGTCACAGTCCCTACCAGCAGCCAGTGGAACATATACAGAGTACCCCGCAGCGTTTGCAGGAAGGTGACAAAAACTCTTTTAACGTCAAATTTGGTCTCTTTGCGAGTGCGGCGCAAACCGACAAACATTCCCACCACCGACAATGTAAGGGTCATAAAAGTTATGGGACTAGCGATCGGCATCCGGCGCAGCGCAATTGACATCACAAAGTCGGGTAGGGCTACTGTGGGTAAGAAATATTGAGATACCCAAAATCCAAATAAATCCCAAGTTTTCCC
The DNA here is from genome assembly GCF_036705385.1 of Microcoleus sp. B3-A4. Lineage (NCBI taxonomy): Bacteria > Bacillati > Cyanobacteriota > Cyanophyceae > Oscillatoriales > Microcoleaceae > Microcoleus > Microcoleus sp. B3-A4. Next base: position 25,757 of record NZ_JAUBUI010000069.1, read on the forward strand.
AGTTCCCATGCGGTTCCGCAAAATTAGCCGCCAGTAGTCAAGATAACGCTGATAGCCACCTTCTGCCCAGCGATTGCGCTGGTGCCACAGGGCGCGAGCGTTAGTGACTCCTTCTTCTGACACGGCTGGGAAAGCGAGAAATTCAATGTCCCATCGGTCTAGGTGCAGCCTCAGAGTCAAATCCAGGTCGTCGGTAATCGTCTCTTCGTTCCAGCCTCCGCAGCTTTCCAAGGCGGTGCGACGCATGAATTGGCCGTTACCGCGCAATTCTCCAATGCCGCCGATCGCAATCCGCTGCTGCTGGAAAAAACTGTCGAGAGCCATTTCTGCTTCTTGGCCACGAGTCCAAAAATTTACCGAAGCATTGGCGATGGCTTTTCTGACTTGCACAGCCCCTACCTTTTCTCCATGGAACACTGGCAGCACCCGGCGCAGCAAATCCGGGGTTACCGTCGCGTCGGCGTCAAATATTCCCACAAATTCCCCGCGAGTCAGGGGTAACACTTGATTCAGGGCTCCCGACTTGCCGCCGCTGGCATTTGCTCCTCTGCGAAATACTTTGAGCTGGGGGTACTTTTTGGTTAGCTGTTCCAATACTAGCGGCGTGGCGTCGCTGCTGTGATCGTCGATCGCCCAAACTTCGTAACGGTCGATCGGATAATCTACATTGCAGATGGATTCTACGAATCGGGCAATCACCGCTTCCTCATTTTTCGCTGCCACCAGCAGCGACACGTAAGGCCAATCCTCTCGGCTTTCATCGGCAAGAGGCGGCAGTGCGGGCTTGGGTTCCGCAAACAACACTCGAAATGCTTGCATCCACAGCAGTCCCGTCAACCCCCACACTACCCACGCACCCCAAGAAATCAAGTGCAGGGCGATCGTGCCGGCCCAAATCGCAGTCAGCACTGCGGCAGCTTTTCTGCGGCGTCCCCGGTACAGATTTTGAGGAAAGGAGGGAGTTCCCGGCACAGACACCGCAACCGGGAGCTCTGCTTTTGTTTCCGCGTCAAACACCCTGTCGCCAATGTCTGGTATAGCAAATACTTTGCTGAGCTTCGAGTGCGAGGTCAAACTCTTGAGCTCTTCTTGAGCTAAATCAGAGATGTCCAAGTTAAGCTCGCTGCGAGCGTCGTTTTCTGGCCAAGAACTCTCCTGCATAGGTTACTTGATTCAACCACCAATAGTTTTTGATTTTAGATATAAGCATCTACTGTATCAGTTTCTGGACTTTTGTCGAAAGCGGACGGGAGGACAACCAGCGGGTTCGGTGCTTGTACGGCCCTGGTAAACGGGTACTGCATCGAGTATTTTGGTTGACTTTTGCTTGCGATCGACCAGGAATATCTGTTAGTTTTTTCTGGGGATCTAAACTATCTGTTAGTAATAATTGTCTGAGGTGGAAATATGACTATTCCTCAACTCAAGCCAGCCGATGACAAAGAAGTGAAAGTCTACGCGCCTTTCTGTCAAGAGCCCAGGCGCAAGTTTTTACCGCACGCTATTGGCCTCTACAAGCTCAAAAGCTTGGAGGGGGCAAGAAAAATTGACGGTGGGGAGAGCGTGCCGTTTGTCGCTAGTTGGAATATCTCGTCGCTGCCAATCGACTTAACCCGCTGTCGGGTGTTGTTTGACGGCAATGCTGAACTCAGCTACGAAGTGACTATGCAGAGCTCTGAGTTTGTTAGTTGCTTAATTGAGGTACTCCTGACTTTTCAGCGGACTCGTACTGTCGATTTTTCTAAAACGTTTTACCGCAAGCTGATGCGAATGGATGAATAACTTTCACCGCAGCCGCACTCCCGAAAGTCCGCAATTGACAATCAAGCAATTTAATCCGGGGCTCCCGGATAGATTCGCGGATCGAGAAAAAAGCTCCTCGCTCCCGATCGCCAGCCCCCGGATTTATCAGTGGGGTCGCTTTCTTCAATCTAAAATCTAAAATCTAAAATCTAAAATCGATTGACGGGCGCTATAACTGGCGCACCAATAGTGTAACGCCTCGACGGCAACATTACATGATTGGTGCGCCAGCCCTATTTGAGAAGCGGAAAGAGTAAGTGAGTTCTTGGATCATTCTCAATAATCCCTTTGGGGGTCAGCACTTATCCCCATTGCTAAAGTAAATCTACAGCAGTTTTTTCTTGAGCGTGATACAGATCTCGCGTAGGGACTCAGGCTTTTCCTGAGTCCCTAGCTGTATTTCATCCAATTGAAAACTGCTGTATGTGTTGTGGAACAAGCCCAAAAGCCTATTTTGGACATTGGTGCTGTGCGAGTACGCGCGAGCGAAGCTATCGCCGTTAGGCGAATCGCGCCATCCGCTTGCGTTCAAATTTTGCGACTCGGTAGCTGAGAGGAAAGCGCTGTAGATCCGCCCAAGGAAAATCAATCTACAGTCCTTGAACTGCGATCGGGCTAGCATCGCACTCAGCCTTTGAGCTGCCAAAATTCCAGCCCACGCCGCCCGACAATTTATTGTTTAGAAGCTAGAAGCCCGATCCTAAGCAGCTTATTGCTCGCAGTGCTACCGATCGGTTTGAACGCGGGCGATCGCACTAATAATTAATAACTAATAATACAACGTATCGATTTTCAATTATATGCAAATAGCTCGGACAAGCACGGGGCTTTATTCCTACAAAATACCTGTTTTATAGCAATCATAAATGAGTCGTATTTTTTTATCCCACCCCAAGCTCCCCTTATGAAGGGGAGGGGGTAAGAAATTCACAAATGATTTATTAGAAGTGGTATATACTAAACAAAAAATTTACCAAATCCTCTCAATAGGTGTTTCTAGTGAAAGCACCACTTCTACCCTGTGCTTTTTATTTGATAAAAGTCTGTATTAGTATATAAATCTAGTAATAAAAATGGCTAAAATTTTATAATTAAAATCGGTTTTTAAAGGAAGCAGGGGCGATAAATTATTATCACAAACGGCGGGTAAAACAAACAATTTAAAAACTGCTTTCCCAAAATCCAGTAAAAAGAATGGGAAGAAAAGGGTTGCTAACAGCCGAATAAAACTTTTTCGTAAAAAAACAATCTGCCCAAAAGCGACAAAATCGGGTATAATAGTATTGCCAAATTGAGTCGCAGTTCAGAAATACTGTAGAAAAAACTAAATTTATTGAAATAGACAGGTGCAAATTGAGGATTGAAGGCGTACCCAAATTGACTAAATATTTGCTGATCGGTTCCACAAAAGCTTACAGCGGCAAGTCGGCCATCGCCCTGGGGATGGCACTCGGACTCCGGGGAAAAGGACTGGCCGTCGCCTACGGCAAACCTCTGGGAACCTGTTTCAGCTCCGAGGGAGCTGCGATCGAGGAGGAAGACGTGCGGTTCGCGGTAGAAACGCTGAAGCTCTCAGAAAGTCAGATGCCGTCAACACTGCTCTATTTGGATGAAGAGACGGTTCACAAGCGTTTGCGGGGAGAAGACAAGACAGATTACCGCCAGTCTTTAGCGCAATATTTGCAAGCTCCCAGCGGAGACTTGGTGCTGTTAGAAGGCCCAGCTAATTTGGAGGAAGGCAGTCTGTTTGACTTGTCTTTGGCTCAAGTAGCTGAGGCAGTTGATGCCTCTGTGCTGTTGGTAGCCCGTCCGATCGATCTTTATATAGACGATTTGCTGTCGGCTAAACAGCGTTTGGGTTCGCGGTTGCTGGGCGTGGTACTCAACGACGTTCCCTCGGACAAACTCGAATCCGTAACGGCGACTGTGCGGCCTTTTCTGGAGGCTGCGGGTATTCCAGTTTTGGGAATGCTGCCGAGAAGTGCTTTGCTGCGAAGTGTCAGCGTCAAAGAATTGGTGCACCAATTGAAAGCTGATGTGCTGTGCCGTCGAGACCGTTTGGACTTGATGGTGGAAACCTTGACAATTGGCGCGATGAATGTTAGTTCTGCTCTGAAGTATTTCCGCAAAGCGAGAAATATGGCGGTGGTGACGGGGGGCGATCGCACGGACATTCAGCTAGCAGCTCTGGAGAGCTCGACTCAGTGCTTAATTTTGACAGGTCACTTGCCTCCTTCTCCCCTAGTGATCGGCAGGGCAGAAGAAATGGAAATTCCGGTTTTGTCTGTTGATTTGGATACCTTAACCACGGTAGAAATTATCGACAGCACCTTTGGCAACGTGCGCCTGCACGAACCGATCAAGGTGGAATGCGTTACTCAGCTAATGGCAGAACATTTTGACCTTGATGGCATGATGGCATCCTTGGGCATGAGCGATCGAGTCCATTAATAACAGAGCCGGAGCTGAGGGAAGAAGGTATTCGGCAGAGAAAACTTTTTGTTTAAATAAATAAAAAGCCAAAATTCTTAAATTCTCAATTTTTCTTGAATTCTACCTTGAGCTCCGGCTGGCGAATGTCTTGAGACATTCTGCCTTCTGGCTTCCTCAAATCTCCAGATCCTCTAGTCTGATCCCGTAAATCAGCAATTCTTAACTTCTTTTTGGCGGCAATGGCTAGTGAGTCTGCTAAAATCCACAACGTAGTTTTATTTAATTTAATAAATTCTTTGAGTCAATCAATTGAGCTACCCAGAGTAGATGATTTTTTACAAGAACTTGCGGCGATCCAGCAAACCAGCTCCAAGCGGCTTGCTCTTTTGGGTTCTCGCCACGTTCCTATTACCCACCAGCAGCTAATTGAGATGCTGAGCTACGCCCTAGTTCTGGGAGGCAATCAGCTCATCACTTCTGGCGCTACAGGCACCAATTCAGCCGCAATTCGGGGGGCAATGCGAGCAGATCCTAATCTGCTGACGGTGATTTTGCCACAAAGCATGAGCCGCCAGCCTCGGGAGTCTCGCGACCAACTCGAACAAGTGATACATTTGGTAGAAAATCCCAAAAATGATAGCTTGTCTCTCCCGGAAGCAAGCGCTATGTGCAATCAGGAGATTATTTCTCGCTGCCAGCAACTGATATGTTTTGCTTTTCACGAAAGCCACACTTTGCTGAAAACTTGCCAGGATGCGGAGGAACAGCGCAAGGTAGTTACTCTGTTCTATTTTGATTGAACTGCGAGGCGGATGATGCTGTTGGGATTGCCTGTGTCGGTTATTCTGCTTGATTGTATTGCTGCTGCTGCTGCGCTGGTTTACGCACCGTTTTTGGTGGTTGCGTTCGCCCGCTTGCAGCTAGGCTACGACCAAGCAGCCCCCCGCGCTATGTTTGAGAGGTTGCCTGCTTACGCTCAGCGGGCAACTTGGGCTCACCAAAATTCGTTTGAGACGTTTATGCTGTTTTCAGCGGCGGCTTTGATGGCTTTTGTAACGGGGGTAGATTCGGAATCGGCAGGTTGGGCTGCGATCGCTTTTACGATCGCCCGGTTGTTGTTTTCGGTTTTCTATATTCTGAATGTACCGCTGGCGCGATCGCTCATGTTTGCAATTAGTTCTTCTTGCACTGTTTCTTTATTCTATTTCAGTTTGAGAGCTGTTAATGGCTAATTGTTATTAGTCACTGGTCATTAGTCATTAGTTAAGAGACGCTTAATTAATGACTAATTATTAACTACTAATTACTAATTACCCATTACCAACTACCAATTACCCATTACCAATTACTAATTTATGGCTGCTAGTTATTCCTTTGATATTGTCAGCGAGTTCGATCGGCAAGAATTAGTTAACGCTGTTGACCAAACTGTGCGGGAAATTCAAAGCCGCTACGACTTAAAAGATACAAAAACTACCGTGGAATTGGGCGCCGAATCAATTACTATCAATACGGACAGCGAATTTACTCTGGACGCAATTCACACTGTTTTGCAAACTAAAGCCGCCAAGCGGAATTTATCTTTGAAAATTTTTGATTACGGCAAAGCTGAACCTGCTAGTGGCAGTCGCGTGCGTCAAGAAATTAAACTTAAAAAAGGAATTAGTCAGGAAATCGCTAAACAGATTACTAAATTGATTCGCGATGAATTTAAGAAGATTCAAGGTTCGATTCAAGGAGATGCAGTGCGAGTGTCTGCTAAGGATAAGGATGATTTGCAGTTGGTGATTCAACGCTTGAAGCAAGAAGATTATCCGGTAGCTTTGCAGTTTACCAATTACCGCTAAATTTGAGAGTTTATCGGGACTTGAGTCCTCATAGTTCTGGCGAATAAGGACTCAAGTCCTGATTAGAAACAACTTTTTACCTACTTAGGGCTTGCTGAATAAAAGCCAAAAGATTTACGAGGTCTGGGTTATGCGATCGTGCGATCAAGAGTCATCGCCGTGAAAAACAGGTAAAATAGGTCAAAACCCGTGCATAACCACCTGCGATCGTGTACCGAAAAGTTGAGCTTGCCCCAAAACCCCCATCCGAGTTTGAACTGCCCTTCGGAGGAAGCTTGTCACCAGATAAGCTGTTAAACATCTAAACTGCATTAACTAAGTTACCTTTATTTTTTATTTTTCGGTTCCATTTCATAATTAG